>NZ_CBCRZX010000002.1:0-12022 GCF_965137155.1 Stackebrandtia soli | reverse complement strand
CGTCGGCACCGGCCTCCACAATGGACGTCGTGGTCGGCGACCCGCACGCTCATCCGGCGCGGGCCGGAATCTCAGCCCTCCAACGGTTTCTCGCCGATGTGAATGCTCGCCGCCGCCAGGTAGAAGAGGTCGTCGCGGTGGCCCAGCCACGCGGTGTCGTCGGGATCGAGCAGGCGTTCCCATGCGGCGATGTCGTCGGCGTCGAGGAACTCACGAGCCCAACCCAACTGCTTCGCGAACTTTCCGATCACGAAGTCCAGGTCGGCGCCCTCCAACGGTGCGGGCTTGTCGACCAGGATGTTGCGGGTGCGTGTCTCGACGAGGCCCGCGTTGCGCAGCCCGACGCCCCATCCGTACGGCATCGGCTTCAGCTTCGACAGCTTGCGTCGGGCGTGCCTGTGCGTCGCCGCGTTGAGGCGTGAGTGCAGTCCGGGTTCGCCGATGCCGAGGTGCGCGGGCAGGTGCGCCGCCGTCGTCCCGCCCTCCGCGATCGCCAGGACGCCGCCTGGGGCCAGTGTCGCCGCCAAGGTGTCCAGGGCGGCCTGCTCGTCGTCGGCGTGGTGGACGGCGCCTCGCGCCCAGATCAGGTCCGGCGCACTGCCGATGACCTGCCGCAGTTTCGTCGCGCCCGTCTCGAACGTGCCCTCGACGAAGGTGATGTCGGGGTGCGCCCCCGCCGCGTCCGCGTACACCTCGGGGTGGGCGTCGACGCCCATCACCGTGACGTCCTGTCGGCGCCGACGGGCCGTGGCGGCCAACGCGATCGCCATTCCGCCGCCGCCGCAGGCGAAGTCGACGACGAGTCGATGAGCCGGATCAAGCAGCTCCTCGGCGGCCATCTCGTAGAACTCCGCGTCGCTGCGGGCGGCCTTGGACAGGTCGCGCGCTTCCTCGACCCAGTCGAACTGATCGTTGCCCATGCGTAACTTCTTTCCCTCGGGGGTTCCACTGTAAGAGGTTTGTCTCGTTATCTCAGGTCGTGCGAGGCGCGGGTCAGGGCGTCATCGGGCAAGGCGGAGAAGTTCCGGCATACCGGTGTCGTATGCCGGAGCTTCGACAACGCGGCTGGTGGTGTTCTGACGCCGCCAGAGCCGATCTGCTGGGTAGCGAGACAACCTCTAGGGCCTCGATGGATCACAATGGACGGGGGTTGGGCGATCGTGACAGCGAGGCGGTGGGGGCAGGTGTCGGACCGCATGACGAAGGGCCGAGCGGTTTCCGCCCGGCCCCTCGTGACGCGTGTGTTCAGCCGCTCTTGCGGTTGGTGAACTCCTTGTGCCCGGCGACCTTGATGTCCTTCGGGTTGAAACCGCCCCGTGTGACGCCCTCCTGGACGCCTTTGACGGTGTTCTTGCCCTTGCCGCGCTTCAGAGCGCGACGCTCGGCCCGGTTCAAGGGTTCCGGTGTCTCCTCGGTGTCGTCGTCGTTCGACATCGGGGTTTCGTGATCTTCAGTCATAAGTGTCTCCTTGAGACTGATCGGCGCGGCCGCTTCCGTTCGGATACGCCGGACGGGTAAGGAAAGGCGAGGATGGGCCGATACGGCCGGTGCTTCCGGCGAGGCCCGATGCGCTCAGATCATCAACATGACCGCAACCTTAGCAGGCGGCTCCGTGACCCGTCGATGTCATTTCTCGACGCGATCCCGAGCAAGCGCGTACGTCGTCCTGTCGAACAGGACGAGCCGGACCGTCGTCACCGGCTCCGGAGGATCGGCCAGACCCGCGAGCGCCTGCTCGATGGCGTCCTCCTTCGGCCAGGCGAAGATTCCCGACGAGATCAGCGGAAACGCGATGCTGGTGGCGCCGATCCGCGCCGCGACGGCGAGGCTGTTGCGATAACAGTCACGCAACAACGCCGAACGGTCCTCACGCGTCGTGTAGACGGGGCCGACGGTGTGAATCACCCAACGCGCGTTCAGCCGTCCCGAGCCGGAGGCGACGGCCTGTCCCGTCGGCAACCCGTCCGGGTAGGTGTTCTTGCGGATGTCCCGGCATTCGGCGAGGATCTCCGGTCCGCCCGCGGCGTGGATGGCTCCGTCGACGCCGCCGCCTCCCAACAGCGAGGAGTTCGCGGCGTTCACGATCGCGTCGACCCTTTCGGTCGTGATGTCGCCCTGCCGAACCTCGATGAGCATGGTCGTCCTCTCCGTGTGTCCGTCGTGCCAGCCAACCACAGGTCCGGGCATGAGACGGCCACCGGCGGTTGTTCCGCCGTCCGACGGCCGTTCGAGACGCGGGTCCGGGCGTCACTGGGACGGGCACCTCCAGGTCGGCGTCGTACGCAGGTGGTTCGACACCACGGCCGTCGAACCGGCGCGGGCGCTCCGGCCACCGACGTGGTGGCTTCGCGGAGTCGGTCCGCCGGGTGAGAGAGGACCCGTCATCGCCGGGGATAGTGCCCGCGACGCCGGACCGGTATGGTGCGGGGTGTCCGGCGCCACAACGGAAGCCTCTCCGCTTTCGTTGACGGACGAGGCGCCGCCGACGTGAAGGAGCCGAACGTGACGGACCGACCCGTGCCGACGGGCAAAGCCGACCGGGACTACCTCGCGGCCGTCACGGTCGGCGGGCCGCAGCCGGTGTCGCGGATCGTCGTCGTGGACTACGATCCACAATGGCCTGGTCTGTTCCAGGCGCTCGCCTCCTCGATTCGCGCGGCGCTTGGAGGAGCGGTGCTCGGCCTGGAACACGTCGGTTCGACCTCCGTGCCGGGGCTCGCGGCGAAACCGAAGATCGACATCGATCTGATCGTCGCCGATTCCTCCGACGAGGACGCGTACGTGCCGCACTTGGAACGCGCCGGATTCACACTGCGGATCCGCGAACCCGACTGGTACGAGCATCGCGTCCTGGTGCGAGAGGATCCCGACGTCAATCTGCACGTCTTCAGCCCCGGCGCCGAAGAGTTGAAGCGGCACCTGATCTTCCGAGATTGGTTGCGCGGCAACGACGACGACCGCAACCTGTACGCGTCGGTGAAGCGCCGCCTCGCCGAACGCGAGTGGGAGTACGTCGCCGACTACGCCGAGGCCAAGAACCAGGTGGTCGCGACGATACTGACTCGCGCCGGCTACATCCGCCCCGTCGGTGACCCCAGCTGACGGCTCGCCGTTTCGAGTCGTCTCGCCGATGAACACCCGCGCGCTGAAGGCCAGGCACGTTAGTGCGCGGTTCCGTTTCCGCTGCGGCGTCTTCGTGGACCCCAAGGGATCGTGTCCCAGGCTGTGGACGCCGCGTCCTCGTCGACGCGCGACCTGCGGCGTCGGCCGTCATCGCCGACGGGACGGGCTCTTCCCCGCGGTTCGTCGGGCGGCCGAACCTGACGTGGCCAGTGGGATCTCCCGGTGGCTTCTGCGGAACCGACCGCCCCGCCATCCGTGAGAAGCTCGGCATGACGATCGCGCTCGGCCCGCTCATAGGGACGTACATGGACGAGTAGGTCTTCGACGTCGAGACTTCGCCGACACTGAACATCTACCATCCGGCGCGAATCGCCGGAGGCGTCGTCCGGCCGATCGATCCGAAGTAGACCGATTCGCCGGTGTCGCCTCGACGCCCCGCCGCGTATGGCCTTCCCGCACCGGACCCGCTCATCGAGCGATCGCCCGCGTCGAACGGTGGGCGTGGGCGCCCGATCCGGCCGTCACCAGCGCAGCCCCTGCGGGGTCGCGCGAAAGCCCGCGCGGGTGAGGGCGGACGCCAGGGGACTGGTCGTAACGGGCTCGCCGTCGATGTGGGTCAGCGTCGCCGACGCGAGCGCTCCGCGTCGGGCCGCGTCCGCGAGCGCGACGGCCGCCGCCTCGGGATCACCGGAACCGAAGGTCAACAGCGTCTTCGCACCACGCTCCAGGTACCAGACGAGCTCGCCGCCGGACAGAACGACGACGGCGCCCGCCTTGCGGCCGGGCCGGTGACCGGGGTCGCCCCCGTGCGTCGGCCATGCGAGCGCCAGGCCGTACGGACTCGCCGGGTCGCAGGCGGACAGCGCGACCGTCGGCTGGTCGGCCGCGCCGCGCAGGCGGTCCACGGAGCCAGGTTCGCCGAACTGCGCCGCGCCGAGGCCGTCCACGAAGTAGCCACGTCGGGTGAGGCCGCGCTGTTCCATCGCCGCGAGCACGGGGTACAGGCCCGCGAAGCCCGACGACCGACCCGCCACCGAACCGCGCACGACTAGGCCGTCCCTGTCGAGGAGACTCGCGGCGGCCGCGTGCGCTCGCCGTGTCGGATCGGTGTCGCGCTCGGGAAGCCGGAACCAGCGACCCGCCGCCTCCGGTGGGGCCGCGCGCGTCACGCGTCCGGCCACGCCGTAGCGGCCGAGCCTGGACGGTCGGCGTCGCGACCGGGGCTCGCCGCGTTGCGGGCGGCGGTTCAGCCGTGCTCGCAACGGCGCGACGGAATCGTTGGAGGCCCAGCCCGCCCACACCAGGTCCCACAAGGCCGCAAGCAGGTCCGACTCGTCGACGGAGACCCGCTCGGTGAGGTCGCGGAAGAACGAGGCTCCGTCGAGTTCGTCGAGAACCCGTTGGTGCAGCGGCGATTCCAGGATCGTCTCATCGGGGAGGGGCAGCAGCAGGGGAGCCGTCTCGGCGTACGCGAACGAGACCCAGCCGTCGCCGCCGGGGAGAGAGCCGGTGCCCGCCCACAGCAGTTCGCCGGACGCGGTGAGCTCGTCGAGCAGCACGGGGGAGTACTCCGTGACGCGCGCCGGCAGCACCAGGGACTCTATTGCGGACACCGGCATGGCGGTGCCCTGGAGACGGTCGAAGACCTCGGCGACGGCCTCGCCTCCGCGCCCGGCCGTCCCGACGAGCTGCCACGCCGACAACAGCGCGACGTATCGGCTCGGGGGCACGGGGGCGATCTCGGCCCGCAGGGCGGCGAGGGTGCGGCGTCGCACCAACCGCAGCGTCTCGGTCGCGCACCACAGGTCCGCCTCTCCGAAGTGCCCGAAACCGACGATTCCCGACGCCGCCAATTCGCGCAATGTTGACTCTATGTGGACGGTGTTCACGCCGAAGCGGGTCGCGCAGTCGATCGTCGAGAATGGACTTCGCGTGCGGGCGTACCGCGACACCAGGTCCGCGAGCGCGTTCGGCGCGGGTGCCGTCAACGACTCGGGCAGGGAGCTCGGCAGGGTCGAGCCGACCCCGTCGCGATACCGTGTCGCGTCCTCGGCGAGGATCAGCCGATCCTCGTTCGCGATGGTCACGGTGATCGCGCGCCCTGCCGCGAGGAGCTCCCGCACGACCTCGGTGTCGACGCCCCGCTCCGCGAGTTCGTTCGGTGATTGGTCACCGATGACGCGAAGGAGCTCCGCGACGTCGTCGGCATCGGTGAGCGCCCTCCCGTCGCGCCACTGCAACCAGGCCTCGGCCTCCGCCGCGACATCGGTGTTCCAGGGCTGTTCCCC
This sequence comes from Stackebrandtia soli, assembly GCF_965137155.1. Taxonomy (NCBI): domain Bacteria; kingdom Bacillati; phylum Actinomycetota; class Actinomycetes; order Glycomycetales; family Glycomycetaceae; genus Stackebrandtia; species Stackebrandtia soli. The sequence continues at coordinate 6,611 of NZ_CBCRZX010000002.1, read as the reverse complement.
CTCTCCCAGCAGCGAATCCAGGAGCCCCGAGTTCAACGCGGCGATCTTCCGCTCCGCCATCGGCTCGTCCTCGCCGTACAGATTCGCGGCGGTGTACGTCGTCAGAATCGACTGCGCGAACACCGATGCGCGTTCCGTCGCGACGTCGTACGTCGTCACCTCCCGCGATGCCATACCCGCCATGAGCGTGCGCAGTGCCGGAATGTCGAAGTAGTCCTCCAGGCATTCGCGGGCGGCTTCCGCCGTGATCGGGAAACCGTCGAAGTCGGACGCCACCGCGAACAGCTGTGACGCCCGTTGGCGTTGCTGCCACAGTGGTTGGCGGCGTCCGATCGCCCTGCGGGGCAGCAGCAGCGCCCGTGCCGCGCATTCCCGGAACCGCGCCGAGAACAGGGGCGACGCCGCGAGTTCCTCCCGCACCACGTCGCCGATGTGGTCGGCGTCGAAGCGGACGACGTCGCCGTCGGGCGGGTGTTCCATGTCCGGAACGCGGACGACGATGCCATCGTCGGTGGCGAGCGCGTGCGCGTCGATCCCGAGCCGGCTCCGCAGGCGTGCCGCGATCGCCAGCGCCCACGGCCGGTTCACCCTGGCTCCGAGGACACAGTGGATGACGATGCGCCAGTCGCCCAGCTCGTCTCGGAAGCGCTCGACCACGATCGTGCGGTCGTCGGGCAGCCGGCCCGTCTGTTCCCGCTGTGTCGCCAGGTACGCGGCGAGATTGCCGCGCGCCCGGCCGTCGCCTGCGGTGTCGATGATGGCCTGTCCATCGTCGCGTAGGGCTCGTCCGATGGCCAGGCCGAGTTCGGCGGGTCGGCCCGGGTCCTCGCCCTTCCAGAAGGGCATTCGCGCGGCCTCGCCCGGCGCCGGGGTGACGAGGACGCGGTCGGGAGTGATGGAGTCGATCCGCCATGAGGTCGCCCCCAGTACGAACACGTCGCCCACTCGGGATTCGTACACCATCTCCTCGTCGAGCTCGCCGACGCGAGAACCCGCGCCCCCGTCGGTGAGGAAGACCCCGTACAGACCCCGGTCGGGAATCGTGCCGGCGTTGAGGACGGCGAGCTGTCGGGCGCCCTTGCGGGCCGACAGCACGTCGCGGCGTCGATCCCAGACCATCTTCGGGCGCAGCCCGGAGAAGCCCGTGGACGGGTATCTCCCCGACAGCATGTCGAGCACCGCCCCCAGGTCGTCGGCCGTCAGCGACGCGAACGGCGCCGCTCGCCGCACCAGCGCCAGCAGCTCGGCGACCTGCCAATCGTCGGTGGCGACCATCGCGATCACCTGCTGCGCCAACACGTCCAGCGGGTTGCGCGGTGGCCGCATCGGCTCCAACTCGCCCGCTCGCATGCGCTGCGCCGTCACCGCCGAACACAGCAGATCCGCCCGGTGCGTCGGCAGGACCACGCCGCGCGAGACCGCTCCGACCTGGTGCCCGGCGCGACCGACCCGTTGCAGGCCCGAAGCCGCGCTCGGCGGGGCCCCGACCTGGACGACCAGGTCGACCGCGCCCATGTCGATGCCGAGTTCCAGACTGGACGTCGCGACGACGGCGGCGAGGGTGCCGTCCTTCAGGGACTGTTCCACTTCGAGCCGCTCCAGCCGTGACATGGAGCCGTGGTGCGCCCGGGCGAGCGTCGCGGGGACCCCCGCGGACGCCTCCGACTGGGCCATGATGTGCGCTGGCGAGACCCGATCGATGCGCGGCGAACCCGCCGCCTTCTCGTTGATCCGCGCGCACAGGCGCTCCGTGAGCAGTCGCGAGTTCGCGAACACGATCGTTGAACGGTGCGTGGTTATCAAGTCGTACAGGCGATCCGTGACCGACGGCCAGATCGACGGCTGACCGTATTCGTCCACATCGGCCAGGTCCGCCATGTCGTCGACGGTCACCTCGACGGCGACCTCGATCGTCTTCGTCGACGGCGGATCGACCACCGTTACCGGTGCCGCGCCCCCGAGGAACGCCGCCGTCGCCTCGATGGGACGCACCGTCGCGGACAGGCCGACGCGTTGCGCGGGACGCCTCAGCACCGCGTCCAGGCGTTCCAGGCTCAGCGCCAGGTGCGCGCCGCGCTTTGTCCCCGACACGGCGTGCACCTCGTCGACGATGACCGTCTCCACCCCGCGCAGCGCCTCCCTCGCCGCCGAGGTCAGCAACAGGTACAACGATTCCGGGGTCGTGATGAGCACATCGGACGGTGCGCGGGAGAACGCGCGTCGTTGCTCAGCCGTCGTGTCGCCCGTGCGCATCGCCACCGACACCTCCGGCACCGACACTCCGAGCCGGGACGCGGCCTCCGTGATCCCCGCCAACGGACGCCGCAGGTTCCGGTCGACGTCGTACGCGAGGGCCTTCAGCGGGCTCACGTACAGGACTCGGCAGCGGGCCAACCGGTCCGCCGGGCGAGGCTCGTGATGCAGGCGATCCAGCGCCCACAGGAACGCGGCCAGGGTCTTGCCCGAGCCCGTCGGGGCGACCACCAGCGTGTGCTCGCCGCCCGCGATCGTTCGCCACGCTCCCGCCTGTGCCGCCGTCGGCTCGCCGAACTCCTCGGTGAACCACGCCGACGTCGCCGCGCCGAACCCGAAATCCTTGCCCATGCGCTTGAGTCTGCCGTGCCCCTGTGACAGCCGGGGCGCTTCCGGCGGCCCACGAGACGCGATCGACGGGTGCCGTCCGTCGCGGCCCCTTCGATGTGCTTGCGGCCGAACGGAACACGGCGCCGTCGAGGCGTAACGGGTTCGTCCGTGCGCCGCGCGGCGGGGGTTTCACCCACCGAGGATCGACGTCGGGCGGAGCTTCGGCGTCAGGTGAGCGCGGTGCGCGCCCAGGAACTGATGAGTTCGAGCATTGGCACGCGTTCGGCGAGGATCTGATCGGCGTCGTCGCGGGTGTCGTAGTTGGTCGACCCGACGGGCGCGTCAGTGGCGAGGCGGTGCAGCATCATCGGCGCGATCCACGCGTACTTCGCCGCGCCCGTCACGGCGATGGCGGTCCGCACCGCCCCGTCGTCTCCGTGCCAACCGGCGTCGGCGAGCCCCGCGAGGTACGCGTCCGTGACGGTCTCGATGATCTCCGGCAACAGCTTGGCGTTCACCCAGCCGTCGGCGACCGTGTCGGGGATGAGATTGCCGATGTCCTCACCGAGCGCGCCGTCCCCGACGAACGCCCAGTCGAAGAGGACCGTGTTCTCTCCGTCGGCGACGAAGTTCATCGGCCACACGTCGAGATGGCACAGTGTGCGCGGCAGGGTGGCCGCCCGATCGTGCAGCGTGGATTGCCGCCGCCACAGTTCCATGAGGCCACCGCGCAGTTCCGCCGACCAGGTTCGCGCGGCGACCGGGTGATCCCAGTCGATCGACTCCGAAAAGTCCATCGTCGCCGTGTACTGGCGGAGCCAACCCGTCGACAACCAGGGACGGTCCGGGACCGCGTCGACGTGGCGGGCCTGAGCTCTCCCGAGCTGCCGGGCGAACAAGCCCAGTCTGGGGACGCTCCACTCGAAGCCGGGGACCCCGTCGACGTCCTCGATCCAGAGGGTCGCGGCGTCGGTCTCCTCGTCGATGCGAAGCAGGCGTGGTGGTCGAAGCCCCGAATCACCGCACAGGAGTTCGGGCAGTTCGTCACGATAGGCCAGGTACTCGCGCCGCCAGTAATTCCAATGTCGAGGGTCATCGCTGGTTCGCCAGCGCGGCGGACCCGCGGTGCCGCGGACGGCCTCCTTCCGAATGGCGGTCCCATCCGGTCCGTGGACTCTCCAGATGCCGCCGGTCGCCTGATTGAGCGTGTTGTGCACCAGGGGTTCGTTGCGGAACGGTTCGCCGATGGGGGAGTGATGTCGCACGTCGGGCTCCTGTCTCGTCGCCACGGTCGTCGACGTCGTGTGGGGGCACGCCGACGCTTCCCGGGGTCGAGGGGTCCATCCACTCTAGAAGTCGAACGGGATCGGAGCAACCCGATTTCGATGGCGCATTGGCGCCAGCGGGACCGCTCGGGTCACAGGTCCAGATCGGCGGCGATCGGCAGGTGGTCCGAACCGGTGGGCTCCAAGGACCACGAGTCGACGGAGGTCAGTTCGCGGACGAGGATCTGGTCGATCCGGGCCATCGGGAACGACGCGGGCCACGTGAACCCGAAACCGGTTCCCGCCTCCGCCTGGGTCGACCCGAGCTGGTGCGTGATCGGCGCGAGGCTGCGGTCCTGCATCGTTCCGTTGAGGTCTCCCAACAGGAGCACTCGCTCCAGGCCCTCCTCCGCGATGGCGGTGCCGAGCGCCTCCGCGGTCGCGTCACGCTGCTGCGAGGTGAAACCCTCCGAACCGACGCGCACCGACGCCAGGTGCGCGACGTAGACCGCCATCGGGCCCTGTTCCGTCTCGATGGTGGCGCGCATCGCGCGGGTCCACCCGATGTTGATGTCGACCGGCGAGGAGTCGAGGATCGCCTGTCGGGAGAACAGCGCGACCGTCCCGTGCGAGACGTAGTACGGGTAGCTGTCGTCGAGGCCGTCCACGTACTGGCCCATCGCGGTCTCGGTGAGTTCCTGCAGAGCGATGACGTCCGCGTCCGCCGTGAGAAGCCGCGCGATCGTGCCGGGGATGTCGGCGTTGTCGGCGTCGACGTTGTGCGTCACCACCCGGATGTCCCCTTCGCCGCTGCTCTTGTCGGGCAGCAGGCCCACGTACATGCCCGACCACACGATGACGGGGGCGATGAGGACGATCGCGGCCGTCGCCGACCGACGCAGCAGCGCCCACACGGCGATCGGCGGGATCAGCCAACCCAGCCACGGCAGGAACGTCTCGAGGAGGCTCCCCAGGTTGCCGGGATCGTTCGGGACGGACTGGTGGAACGCGAGAATCAGCGCCAGCAGCGCCGCCGCCACGGCCGCGAGCACACCCCGCGTCCACACGCGGTGGCTGCGAGCGGGTCGAGGGGCTGCGGGTTCCCTCGGGGACGACCGACGCGGCGGCGGCCACTCCTCACGAACGGACGCCATCGGCGGGGGAGCGGTCGGGTCGGGAACGGCCGCGCGGCCCACGGCGTCCTCGAACAGGTACGGCGTCTCGGTGGCGACCGCCGCGCCGTGCGCCGTCTCGACCGGGATCGCCGCGCGACCCACCGCCTCCGGTCCGGGTACGGTGGCGCGACCGACGGCATCCCCATCCGGCGTCGGCGCTCCGTCACGTTCGGGATCGGGTAGTGGCTGCGTGTTGTCCGACGCGGTCATTCGACCATCGTAGGCGCCCGGCGCTCGCCGACCGGCCGGACCGATTACGCCAGCGACGATGTCGACAGTTTGACGGCGAAACCGATCATGACCGCTCCGACACCGCCCGTGCCGACACTCGCGGCCACGCGGCGACGCCGAAACGCGCTCGCCAGGGCGTTTCCAGAGAAGATGAGCACCGTCAGGTACGCGAGGCTGCAGACCTGCACGATCACGCCGAGAAGGAGGAAACTCGCCACCGGGTACGGGTACGCGGGATCGACGAACTGCGTGAAGAAGGCGACGAAGAACAGGATCGCCTTCGGGTTGAGCAGGCTCGCCGTGAGCGCCCGCCGGAACGGTCGTTCGAAGGAGACGAGGGTGGGCGCGTCGGCGTCGTCGCTGGGCGACTCGTGCCGGGCGCGCCACGTCTTGATCGCCGACCGGATCAGTCCGATCCCAAGGTAGACAAGGTATCCGGCGCCGATGTACTTGACGACGGAGAACGCCAGCTCGGAGGTCTTCAGCAGCGACGCCACGCCTGCCGCCGACGCGACCATGAGCACGGCGTCACCGACGAATACGCCGGTGGCGGCGCGATATCCGGAGCGCACCCCGCGCCGTGCCGAGACGGACAGCACGTACAACGAGTTCGGCCCCGGCAGCAGGATGATGAGGACGGTCGCGGCGACGTATGCCCACAGGTCGGTGACACCAAGCATGGCGTGATCCTCTCCGACGGAGTGCCCGTCGCCAAGGGCGCTTCTCACAGCGTGGGAGGCGTCCCGTGGGCATGGGGGGCGGGACGTGGCGCGCCGGGGACGAGTCGCAGGGGGATCTCCCCGGCCCAGTACGGCGACCCGATGTCGTCCGGGTCGTCGTTCGGGCCACCGCTGCGGGAGCGGACCGACACGGACTCGAGGTCAAGGGCCAGTACGGCGGTCTGCGCGAGCTCCTTTGTGGTCGGTTCGCGGGACTGTAGGGAGCGCTCCGGGGCCAGCGCGTCGACGATCGCCGCGAGGCCCGCCCATTTCTCGTCCGGTTCGGTGACGGTGCGGGCGCGACCGTGGGCGATGACACAGCGGTAGTTCGCCGAATGGTGGAACCATGATGTGGACAGGATGACGCCGTCGTGCAGGGTGACGGAGAGGCTGATGTCGAGGCCCTCGTCGCGGCCGGTGAGGAACGCCCGACTGCCGGTTGAGCCGTGGATGTAGATGGTGTGCCCGATTCGCCCGTACGCGGTCGGCAGCACCCTGGGGAGGCCGTCGGCGACGTAGGCGACGTGGCAGATGTAGCCCTCGTCGAGGATCGCGTGGACGGTGGCGTGGTCGTAGGTCAGTTTCTCGGGGCTGCGCATCGAGGTGGTCAGGGGGGACTGGGGGTAGCTGTCCACGGG
>NZ_CBCRZX010000001.1:186000-261129 GCF_965137155.1 Stackebrandtia soli | reverse complement strand
ACAGGCCGATCACTTAACACCACAAAAAGACGACGCGATTAGACGCGCACAAAGCACCCACTATACAAATCTGAAACAACACACCCACCACACAACCAANCGTGTGGCAGGGCTGTACACAGTTTCATACAGACGTTGCGGTGGTCATGGCGGAGGAGAAACACCCGGTCCCATCCCGAACCCGGAAGTTAAGCCCTCCAGCGCCGATGGTACTGCCCCCGACAGGGAGTGGGAGAGTAGGACACCGCCGCACACTAACGCACAGGAGGCGGAGCCCACACGGGCCCCGCCTCCTGCACATTCGTGTGCCCAGCCGATTCGGCGTCGAGCCGACGATGGGCTAGACTGGGCCTTCTGCCAGGGGCAACGGCCCCTCAACGGCGGATCCGCCGGTTACCCCGGGCGGCAATATCACAACAGGCTCGCGAAGGCCGACCCATCATGGTCGGCCTTTGACTGTGTGGGGCTTGAGAAATCAACAGTGGTCCGTCGATAGTCGACGGTGAGAGAGGATGAATGTTCATGGAGCCAAATGAGAACGGCTCACACCGTCGACAGGACGACCGACCAGACAATCGGGGCGGCAATGACCGTGGCGGTTTCCGTGGTCGTGATGACCGTGGCCCGCGTGATGGCGACCGTGGTGGTTTCCGTGGCGGCCGTGACAGTGACCGTGGTGGCTTCAAGGGCCGTGACGATCGTGATCGCGGTGGTTTCCGCGGCCGCGACGACCGTCGCGAAGGCGACCGTGGTGGTTTCCGCAAGGACGGCCCTCGTGAGGGTGGCTTCCGTGGTCGCGATGATGATCGTGGCGGCCGCGACAGTGGTTTCCGCCGTGACAATGACCGTGGCGGTTTCCGTGGCCGTGATGACCGTGGCCCCCGCGAAGGTGGCTTTAGGGGTCGTGACGATCGCGGTTCGCGCGATGGTGGCGGCGGTGGTTTCCGTGGCGGCCGTGACANTGACCGTGGTGGCTTCAAGAGCCGTGACGACCGTGGCCCCCGTGAGGGCGGTTTCCGTGGCCGTGATGACCGTGGCCCCCGCGAAGGNGGNTTNNGNGGCCGTGATGACCGCGGCAGTAGTGACGGTGGCTTCCGTCGCGACAATGACCGTGGTGGTTTCCGCAAGGACGGCCCTCGTGAGGGTGGCTTCCGTCGGGATAACGACCGTGGCGGTTTCCGTGGTCGTGACGACCGTGGCCCTCGTGAGGGTGGCTTCCGTGGCCGTGATGACCGTGGTCCGCGTGATGGTGGTTTCCGTGGCGGCCGTGACAATGACCGTGGTGGCTTCAAGAGCCGTGACGACCGTGGCCCCCGTGAGGGCGGGTTCCGTGGTCGTGACGACCGTGGTCCGCGTGAGGGCGGGTTCCGTGGTCGTGATGACCGTGGTCCGCGTGAGGGTGGCTTTAGGGGTCGTGACGATCGCGGTTCGCGCGATGGTGGTTTCCGTCGGGACGATCGTCGTGACGGTGACAGGGGCGGTTTCCGTGGTCGTGACGACCGTGGCCCGCGCGATGGTGGTTTCCGTGGCGGTGCCCGGGAAGACCGCGATCGTCGCCACGATCGTGAAGCGGCGGTCGCCGAGTCGCCTCGCACCGAGAGCGACGACCTCGACGTGGTCGTTACGTCTGTCGACCAGCTCGAGACCGTTACCGCCGAGGCCACGGAGATCGTGGCCGTGGACTCCGTCGGCCAGGCCGACCGAGTTCTGGACGTCGACGACGTCAACCTCGATTCCGAGGACGACGACCTTCCGATGACGGCTGAGCAGGTCGCGGCTGAGATCGGTGACCACGATGACGTTTCCGAAGACGACGATGTCAATGACCGGGGCGAGATCAGGTTGCCCGACGACGTCGACTACGCCGACTTGGACCGCGACACCCGCGCCGGCCTTCGGTCTCTCCCCAAGGGTTTGGCCGAAGCGGTCGGACTTCGACTGGTCGCCGCCGGGCAGCTGCTCGACGTGGACCCGAAGCAGGCCTTGGCGCACGCTCTCGTGGCGCGCCGGATGGCGTCGCGCATCGCGGTCGTCAGGGAGGCGGTCGGCGTCGCGGCGTATCACTCCGAGGAGTGGCAGACCGCGATCAGCGAACTCCGCACCGCGCAGCGGCTCACCGGCACCAAGAGCCACGTCGCTGTGATCGCGGACGCCGAGCGCGCGTTGGGTCGCCCCGAGCGAGCTGTCGACGCATACCGGGAAGTTAGCGACGCGGCCGATCTCGAACCGGAGATTCGGGTCGAGTTGCTGATTGTTGCCGCAGGTGCCCGCCGTGATCTCGGTCAGGGCGCGGCGAGCGTCGCAATGCTTCAGGTGCCGGAACTCGAGAGCGGGAAAGAGCCGTGGCACGAGCGACTGCGTTACGCGTACGCGGACGCTCTCGCGGCCGAGGGGCGTTTGGACGAGGCACGTGAGTGGTTCGCTCGGGTGTCGGAGTCCGACCCCGACGACGAACTCGGCGCCAACGAGCGTCTGCTCGAAATGGACGGAGTGTCGTGGTTGGCTGAACCCGAGGACGAGTCCTGAACCGGGCCCTCGGCTAGCTCGAACGTATGACCACGAGCGCCTTCGGTGCGGCGGTGTTTCCGCTGTTCACCGGGGGCGCTCTGTCGTGCCCGCTGTTCCCGGGGGCCTCCAACCTCCGCCCCATTGGTATCGAGCCTAGCTGGTCGTCGTGAATGGACGTCAAGCTAGATCGCCGCGGGTTGTGGATGGCTGAGGCATTGTGGAAAAACTAAAGTGGACTATCAGGGTGGGGGCTGCGACCGCCTTGACACGATCCGGAACCGGGATGGCTCGGGTAGTAGATCAGCCAGGCGGTGCGTCAGCGGAAGGCTCACAGCCCTAAGAGTTTTGCCACTCGAGGCGTGACATGTCGAGCACCTCACTGGACGGCGGCGATGCCCTCGTCGGCGCCGAGTATCGTCAACCGCCCGTCGAGGGGTCCAGGGGATTGAGCGCTTGAGTTCCCGGAACCGTCTGCTGCGGACGTTTGCCGGCGCCCCGGAGCGCGGGGCGTGGGTGTCCGGCACGGACGAACCGGGCAGAGGCCCTGCGGAGACGCCGACTGCCGGAAACTCCGCGATCGATAGGCTGAACGCGTGACCGAACATCGCGGACTGGCCGACAGTTCCATACCCCTGAGCGAGGCTTTCGACCTGGCGCTGCTCGACCTCGACGGCGTGGTTTACCTGATGGGCGAGCTCATTCCCGGCGCGGACGAAGCCGTCGCCGAGTTCCGCCGTCGTGGCACGGTGCGGTTCATCACCAACAACGCGTCCCGCTCCGCCGAGCAGGTCGCGGCGCTACTGACGTCGCGTGGAGTCGACGCGTCCCCGGACGAGGTACGAACCTCTGCACAAGCCCTCGCAGCCGCTCTCGCCACGCGCATACCCCAAGGCGGACGTGTTCTCATCGTCGGCACCACGGCCCTCGCTGACGAAATCGAGGCGGTCGGGCTGGTTCCGGTGCGCACCATCGACGGGGGCCCGGCCCCGGTCGCGGTGGCGCAAGGCATCTCGCCCGACGTGACCTGGCGTGACCTGTCCGGTGTTGTGACGGCGGTCAGAGCCGGCGCGTTGTGGGCCGTCACGAACCGCGACTCGACAATCCCGTCACCGACCGGTCCGTTGCCGGGCAACGGAACCCTCGTCGCGGCGGTCGTCGAAACACTCGGTCGGGCCCCGGACGTGGTGGCGGGAAAACCCGAACCGGTCATGTTCCAGCAGACGATCGACCAGTCACTCGGCATCCGTCCCATCGCGGTCGGCGATCGACACGACACCGACATCGCCGCGGCGCGTGCCGTTCGCGTGCCCAGTCTTCTCGTCCTGAGCGGAACGGCCACCCCCGCGTCGGTACTGAATCTGCCCCCGGATGCCCGCCCCGACTACCTCGGTTGGTCCCTCACCGCGCTGACGGAGCCCCACCCGCCCGTGTCGCAGGATGACTCCGACGGCGTTCACGTGTGGCGTTGCGGGCACTGGCGAGTCGAGAGTTCCCCAACCGGGTTGACCCTCACGGGAACCCAGGGAAGCCTCGAGCCCGACCACTTGGACGCTTTGCGGGCACTCACCGTCGCCGCGTGGGCCGTGGCCGACGACGGCATGGCCACACCGACTCTCACCGCCGGCGACGCGATGGCGAAGACGGCGTTGAGCGGGCTCGGGCTCGTCGGAGACTGAAACCCGAACGTCGGCGGTGTGGCCGACCGTTCGCTACATCATTCCCTTGAGCTTCAACAAGTCCATCAGGTTCGCCTTGACCTTGACGCGACCGGACGCGAACGCCTTCGCGAAGTCGAGCGACCCGTCGACAAATGCCACCAGATCATCCGATGTGGTCGTCAGGCGGATCTGGGCGTCGGGAGCGTCGCCGTCGGCGATGTCGACGAGCGCGCCGTCCTTGAACCGTCCGTTGAACGACACGTCGAGATCCGTGATGTCACAGGCCAGTTTCCGGTCGAAGTTGACCTTTTTCTGGACCTTGGCGCTGTTCTCCGCGATGTTGGCGGCGAACGCGTTCAAGGCGGTTCTGCATTCCTCGATGGTTGCCATGTGAATCTCCGCATCTGATGGACGAAACCAACGGTTGGCACGGTACCGTATCGGTTCTTTGGCGCCCGAGAGGTAGCGTAACCACAGAGAAACCTGGGATGGAGGCGACGATGCAGGACGCGTGGCGCGAGTACCTTGAATTGGCGTTGGGTGTGACGGAGGCGTCGCGGCGCAGAGCCGCGGACGTCGTGCGGACCATCGCCGAACAGAGCGGAGCGAAGATCTCCGACCTGCAGGGCATGGCGGAAGAACTCGTGACAACGGGTATGGCCAACCGGGAGGGCTTGGCGAAACTCGTCCGTTTCGAACTCGACAGGGCTCTCGGCAAGGTCGGGCTGGCGACGGGTGACGAGGTCGCCGAACTCGCCGCTCGTGTTCAGCGGCTCGAAAGTGAACTCCGCCAGGCGAAGGCCAAAGCCGCAGAGTCCGAGAAGTCGGACGAGGCTCCCACGAAACAGCCCGTCAAGAAGACGGTGAAGAAGGCTGCCGCGAAGAAGACGGTGAAGAAGACCGTCAAGAAAGCGGCGAAGAAGACCGTCAAGAAGACCACGAAGCCCGAGACGGCATGAGCTTCTCCCCATCTGATCTGGCCAAACGCTCGACAGTCGACGAATTCGACGAGACGGCAGTGACCGATCGGATCACGGCTTCACTCGAACCGCTGCGTACTCTCGGAGATCTCGCGACTCCCGAACACGTCGAGGTGTTCGAGGCCGTGCAGAAGGCACTCGCCGACGCGTTGTCGACCGTCGACGACGCCTGACCACGAAAGACGATCATGGCGGCACGACGGCGGTTGGACGCCGAATTGGTCCGGCGCAACCTCGCGCGTTCGCGGGCTCACGCGGCGGAACTGATCGCGGCGGGGCACGTTCTGGTGAAGGGTTTCGTCGCGACGAAACCGGCGGCGACGGTCGACCCGGCCGATCCTGTTCGACTCGTCGGCGACACCGACGACTACGTGTCTCGTGGAGCCCACAAGCTTCTCGGCGCCCTGGCGGCGTTCCGGCCGCTCGGCGTCGACCCTGCGGGGGCCCGCTGTCTCGACGCCGGTGCGTCCACCGGGGGTTTCACCGACGTTCTACTGCGTGCCGGAGCGAAGCAGGTCGTCGCCGTGGACGTCGGCTATGGACAGTTGGCGTGGTCGCTGCGCACCGACGACCGGGTCGTCGTTCACGACAGGACCAACGTCCGGCACCTCACCCCCGAGGCGATCGGTGGCCCGGCCGACCTGACCGTCGCCGACCTGTCATTCATCTCGCTCACCCTCGTCCTGCCGGCGTTGACGGCGTGCACCAGCGATGGCGGCGTGATCGTGCCGATGGTCAAACCACAGTTCGAGGTCGGCAAGGACCGTGTCGGGTCCGGTGGAGTCGTCCGGGACGTCGCCGTCCGCGCCGACGCCGTCATCGACGTCGCGGCGAGCGCGCGAGGACTCGGTTGGGGCGCGGTCGGTGTGGCCGTCAGCCCGCTGCCGGGCCCATCCGGGAATGTCGAGTTCTTCTGTGCGTTGAAACGGGGCGCCGAGCCGATCGGTGACGATGAGATCCGTCGCATCGTCGCGGAAGCCGGTGACCCGTCCGCGAAGAAGGAGAACGCCCGTGAATGACTCGACCGAGGACGCCTCCCGTCGTGTCCTACTCGTCACCCACACGGGCCGGGAGGACATCGCGGAGCGAGTGACGACCATCGTCGAATGTCTGCGCCGCAACGGTTTTGAGGTACTCGCGCTCGCCGATGAGCTTTCTGAGATGCGGCTGGCCGGGGTGTCTCCGTTGGAGCCGGACGACGACGCGCGCGGCGTCGAGACGGTCGTGGCGGTCGGTGGGGACGGTACGTTCCTGAGGGCGGCGGAGTTGGCGCGACCGCATGGGATTCCGCTGTTGGGCGTGAATCTCGGCCGTGTCGGTTTCCTCGCCGAGGTCGAACTGTCCGACATGCATTCCATCGCCGAGCGGATGGCGGCGCGTGACTACGACGTCGAGGAACGGCTCACGGTCGACGCGGTCGTGGAGCACGACGGACTGGTCGTCGCGTCCACTTGGGCGCTCAACGAGGCGACGGTCGAGAAGGGACAACCGGCGCGGATGCTGGAGGTCCTCATCGAGATCGATGGACGCAAACTGTCGCGGTACGGCTGTGACGGTGTCGTGTGCGCGACGCCGTCGGGTTCGACCGCGCACGCGATGTCGGCCGGTGGACCTGTCGTGTGGCCGGGTGTCGAGGCGCTCCTGCTCGTTCCGATCAGCGCGCACGCGTTGTTCTCGCGTCCGCTCGTCGTCGCCCCGACCTCGACTATGACGATCACTGTGGAGCCTTACGCGCCGCCGGCGGTCTTGACGTGCGACGGTCGTCGTACGTTCCTGTTGCCGCCCGGCGCGACCGTGACCCTGCGTCGAGGCGCGCTTCCCGTGCGGGTCATGCGGTTGACGCAGCGGCCTTTCACCGATCGGCTGGTCGCGAAGCTGGCTTTGCCCGTCGACGGGTGGCGCGGGCACCGCATCACATAGAGGTCGTCCCGTTGTCTCAGGTCGTGCGAGGCATGGTTCAGGGTGTCACTCGGCAACGCGGTCGATGGCGTTCTGACGTTGCCGTAGCCGATCTGCTGGGTAGCGGGATTTAGTCGGGCGTGGGGTCGGAGTGTCGCTCGTTCGCGGTCCATCCGCGGGCGACGGGACGGTGTTCGGCGACCCCGATACGTGGTGGTGCGACGACTTTCCCTGATGGGCGGCCGTTTCCGGCCCCGGTGTCCGGTTTCGGTTCCCGGCGCCGGTGGCAACTATCGGACCCTGCCACTAGGGTCTCTTAATGTGCTGGAAGAGCTTCGTATTACCGGGCTTGGCGTGATCGAGGACGCCACACTGCCCCTTTCGGATGGATTGACCGTCATCACCGGTGAGACCGGCGCCGGGAAGACCATGGTGGTCGCGGGTCTCGGGCTCCTGTTCGGTGGCCGAGCCGACGCGGGCCGTGTTCGCCCCGGCGAAAAGAAAGCCATTGTGGAGGGACGGTTGGCGGTGGGCTCCGCCACCGAGGAACTGCGGCAGCGCGTCACCGACGCGGGCGCGGACATCGACGGTGGTGAACTTTTGATCAGTCGCACCCTGACCGCCGAGGGTCGTTCGCGGGCCCACGTCGGCGGGCGCTCCGCTCCGGTCGGGCTTCTCTCCGACATCGGCGCGCACGTGCTGTCCGTGCACGGACAGTCCGATCAGATGCGTCTCGTTCAGCCCGGCGAGCAGCGGGCCGCGCTCGATCGGTACGCGGGGCCCGATCACGACAAGATCGCCGCCGCGTACCGCGAGGTGTATCAACAATGGATCGACGTCGTCGCCGAGCTCGCCGATCGCACGGCAAACGCGCGCGAACGCGCCCGTGAGGCGGACGTTCTCAAACTCGGTCTCACCGAGATCGAGCGTGTCGCCCCGAATCCCGGTGAGGACGCGGAGCTCGCGGACGCGGCGAAGCGTCTGGAGTCCGCCGAGGTCCTGCGGAGTGCCGCCGTGGCCGCCTATGGCGCCTTGAGCGGTGGTGACGAGGACGGCGGTGGGGGAGCCGACGCCGCTTCGCTCGTCGGGACGGCGTATCGGGCCCTGGCCGCGCAGACGGCGACGGACCGGACGTTGGGGGAGCTGTCGGATCGGCTCGAAACGGCCGTCGCGAGCATCAACGACGTCGCGCTGGAGCTGTCGGGCTACCTCGACGCCCTCGACGCCGACCCTGATCGGCTCGCCCAGATCTTCGAGCGTCGTGCGGCGCTCAAGGGCCTCACGCGCAAGTACGCCGAGGACATCGACGGTGTGCTCGCGTGGGCCGCGACCGCTTCGGCACGGCTGGAGGCGCTCGATGTCTCCGATGAGGCGATCGCGGCGTTGGAGGCCGAGCGCGACAGGTTGACCGAGGAAGTCACGCGGGCCGCCGTCGAGCTGTCGCGTTCGCGCGTGTCGGCCGCCGGCCGTTTCGGTGCGGCCGTGACCGAGGAGCTCGCCGGGTTGGCGATGCCGCACGCGTCCGTGATCGCCGCGGTGACGCCACGACCCGCGGGTCGTGGGATGGCGTCGGTCAGCATCGACGGGATCGATTACGGCGCGGGGCTGGACGGTGTCGACGAGGTCGAGCTGCAGTTGTGTCCGCACCCCGGTGCGTCCCCGACAGCCATCCAAAAGGGAGCATCGGGTGGTGAGCTGTCTCGGGTCATGTTGGCGATCGAGGCGGTATTCGCCGGTGCGGGTGGGCCGCCCACGCTCGTGTTCGACGAGGTCGACGCAGGTGTCGGCGGGGCCGCGGCCGTGGAGATCGGTCGTCGACTCGCGCGGCTCGCGACGCGGCACCAGGTCCTGGTCGTGACGCACCTGCCGCAGGTCGCGGCGTTCGCCGATCGACATCTCGTAGTGAGCAAGGACACTGCGGGGGCGGTGACCGTATCGGGTATTCGCCGCGTGGAGGACGCTGAACGTGCTCGCGAGTTGGCCCGTATGCTTGCCGGAATGCCGGACAGCCACCTCGGGATCGCGCACGCCGAGGAATTGCTGGCGGTCGCGGCCAAGAGTAAGAATCGTTGACGGCGACACGGTGGCGTCGATTGCGAGGATGTGGCGGCATCCGAGCGCGAGGCCGTCACTCCTTCGAGTGACATGACACGACGCTGACTGGCCATTATGGTCGGTTTCGGGGGTCATGTGATCCGCGTGATCGTCGACGAGAACGCAAGAGCCAGACAAGAGTTGGCGATTCACGGCGCGGCGCGCGTCGGTTTGTCGTGAACCAAATGTCAAGATTGAGAAGATGCGTCTACCTACATTGCGCCTTCCGGGTCGGAGGGGTGACCGCGAGGTCGCCGCTGACACCATCGTCGGTACCGTGAAACTGGATCGCCGCACCAAACGGCTCGCGGCGCGAATCAATCCCGGTCAGATCGCCGTCATCAACCACATGGACATCGACCGCGTGGCCGCCGACTCACTGGTGGCCGCCGAAGTCGCGGCCGTCGTCAACGCCAAACCGTCCATTTCGGGTCGATACCCGAACCTGGGGCCGGAGGTGTTGGTCAACGCGGGAATCGCGGTGATCGACAACGTCGGTGAGGAGATCTTCGACGAGGTTCGCGAGGGCAGCGAGCTTCGGATCGTCGACGGCGACGTCTACTCGGGTGAAACGCTCGTGGCGTCCGGACAGCGTTACGACGCGGAATCGGTGGCCGCGGCGATGGCCGACGCCCGCGAGGGCCTGTCGGTGCAGTTGGAGGCGTTCGCCGCCAACACGATGGAGTACCTGAAGCGGGAACGCGAACTGCTGCTCGACGGCGTCGGCATCCCCGACGTCGACACCGAGTTCGCCGGCCGCCACTGCCTCATCGTCGTGCGCGGCTATGACTACAAAGAGGACCTCGAGGTCTTGCGGCCGTACATCCGCGAGTTCAAGCCGGTCCTCGTCGGTGTCGACGGCGGCGCGGACGCGCTCGTCGAGGCCGGATACACCCCCGACATGATCGTGGGTGACATGGATTCGGCGTCCGACGACGTGCTGCGGTGTGGTGCGGAGATCGTCGTTCACGCGTACTCGGACGGGCGCGCACCGGGCCTCCCCCGAGTGGAGAAGCTCGGCGTTCCCGCCAAGACCTTCCCCGCCGCCGCGACCAGCGAGGACATCGCGATGCTCATGGCGGACGAGAAGGGCGCGACCATGATCGTCGCGGTGGGCACGCACGCGACTCTCGTCGAGTTCCTCGACAAAGGCCGGGCGGGTATGGCGTCGACGTTCCTGACCCGGTTGCGGGTCGGTGGGAAACTCGTCGACGCGAAGGGCGTCTCCCGGCTCTACAAGCAGAACGTCCCCGTCTCCGCCATGGTTCTGTTGGTGTTGTCGGCAGTCGCGGCGATGGCGGCCGCGATTGGGGTGTCGACAGTCGGTCAAGCGTTCCTCGAAGTCGTCGCCGACTGGTGGGACGGGTTGATCTTCCAGATTCAGAGGCTATTTTCTTGATTAATTTCCGCTATCACATCGTGTCGGTGACGGCCGTGTTCCTGGCGTTGGCGATCGGGCTGATCCTCGGCACGGCCGCGCTGAACGGCCCCACCGTCGACGCGTTGTCGGACACGGTGAGCTCCCTGCGGGCCGACAATCAGGCCCTGCGCGACGAAGTCGTCCAACTCGAGGAGGACGCCTCGACGGACCCCGAACTCGCCAGCCAGATCGCCCCCGCCGCGCTCGCCAACACCTTGGAGGACGAGCGGGTGCTCGTGCTGTCGATCGGTTCGGCCGATCCCGCCGACGTCGAATCGGTCGTCAAGATGCTCGGCTACAGCAAGGCGTCCGTCACGGGGCAGCTCAACTTCCTCGAAGGTTTCGCCGACCCCGCCAACTCCGGGCCGCTCCTCGACGTCGTCAAGGAGACCACGCCCCCCGACGTCGAACCGCCGAACAACGCCAACGGCGCCGAGTCGGTCGCGGGTCTGCTCGCGGCCGTGCTCCTCGAGAACGACGCCGAGATCACCACGAACGACCGCAAGGCGCTCCTGACGGCCCTGGCGGAACTGCAACTGGTCAGTTATGAAGCGATCCCGACGAAGACCGCCACGGCCGTCGTCATCGTCGCCGGCAAGCCCTTCTCGGACGCGACCGCGCCCGAGAAGAACGCCAACGTCGTCACCTTCGCCGACCAGTTCGCGCTCGCCGGTCCGACCGTCCTCGCGGCGCCGACCACCGTCGGTGAGGGCAACCCCGTCGTGACCGTGATCGCCGACCCCGACCTCACCACCAAACTATCCACGGTGGACAACGTGTCGCGGCCGGAAGGTCAGCTCGCGACCGTGCTGGCGCTCGTCGAGCGCATCGGCGGCGACGCCGGGCACTACGGCACGGGCGATGAGGCGACCTCCCTCGTTCCGCAACCCTGACGCGCCGACCTGGCGCCCCCCGACACCCTGACCACACATACACATTGGAGCCAGATGTGGGTTTCCTGTCTCGCAACGCCCGCAAGCTGCTGATCGTCGGCGCGGGCGCGGTGGCGGCCCGGGCCGCCATGAAGGCCATCAGCTCGACCTCCGCAGCGTCCACGTTGGAGCGACGGAACCATCACGGCGGCATCGTGAGTCTCAAGGAGGGCCCCGCCGCCGCGATCGGCGCGACGACCGGCGCGGTCATCGGGGCGCGACGTCCGTCCGAGGCCGCCGCCGCCGCGATCGCGGGCCTCGGCTCCGGCGCCGTCGGGCTGTATGACGACGTCGTCGGCGCCCGGCCCGAGCACACCGCGAAAGGCCTGCGAGGGCACCTGCTGGCGCTCACCGAGGGACGCGTCACCAGCGGCGCCCTGAAGGTCCTCGGAGCGGGCCTGTCCGGCCTCGCCGCCGCGGCGCTCATCGACGCCGACGGAGGTCGTGAGGTCCGCGGCGGCAAGATCGGCCGCGTCACCCACACGATGCTCGGAGCGGGCGTCATCGCGGGCATGGCCAACCTCATGAACCTGTTCGACCTGCGTCCCGGCCGGGCGCTGAAGGTCGCCACCGCCGTCACCGGCCCCCTGTCTGGCCGCGATGACGCGTCGGGCCGCATCGCCCTCGGGACGATGGGCGCGGCGAGCGCGTTGCTTCCCGAGGACCTCAGCGAGGAGACGATGTTGGGTGACTGCGGGGCGAACGCGCTCGGCGCGCTCATGGGCCTGTCCCTCGCGGCGCGCAGCGGCCCGGTGGTGCGGGGAGCGCTGCTCGCCGGAATCACCGCGCTCACCCTGACGAGCGAGAAGGTCAGCTTCACCCAGGTCATCGCCGACACGCCGGTGCTGCGGCACCTCGACGAGTTCGGCCGGAAGTCGCCCAACCGGTGAGCGGCGACCGACAAGCCGCTGACACGACGGTCTCGTCGATGGCTGGCCAGGTCGGTCGCGGCGCGACGGTCATCGCGTCGCTGACGGCGGTGTCCCGGATCGTCGGGTTCGGCCGGATCCTCGTCCTGACCTGGGCGGTCGGCATCGGGCAGGTCCTGGACGTCTACAACACGGCCAGCCGGGTACCGAACATCCTGTACGAGATCGTCGCGGGCGGGGCGCTCGCCAGCCTCGTGATCCCGTTGCTGGCGGCGCCCCTGGCGCGACACGAACCGGACGTCGTCAACCGGACCGCCTCCGGCCTCCTGACGTGGACGCTGCTCGTCCTCACCCCGATGGGCGCGGTGGTGGCGTTCCTGGCCCGGCCGATCATGACGCTGCTGGCGGGCGGCGGCACCGATCCAGCGGAGCTCGAGATGGGCGCCCGCATGATCGCGGTCTTCGCCCCGCAGCTGCCGCTGTACGGCGTCGGCATCGTCCTGACGGGGATCCTGCAGGCGCACCGCCGATTCGCGTGGCCCGCGATCGCGCCACTGCTGTCGAGCGTGACCGTCATCATCGCGTACACGGCGTACGCGGTCCTGGCCCCGCCCGGGTTGTCCGCCGCGAACATGCCGCTGCGATACGAGCTGATCCTGTCGATCGGGACGACGGCGGCGACGGTCGTCATGTCGCTGTGTCTGCTCATTCCATTGCGGAAGGTCGGCTTCCGGTACCGCCCGACGTTGCGGTTCGGAGGTGCCGAGGTCAGCAGACAGGTGCGGTCCTTGGCGATCGCCGGGGCCGTCACGACCGGGGCGTGGCAGCTCGCGCTGCTGTTGATCCTGAACCTGACCAACGGCGGGCCGGTCGGCACCGTCGCGATCTTCACGCTCGCGCAGACGTTGTTCATGCTGCCGTGGGGTGTGTTGGCGGTGCCGTTGGCGACGTCGGCGTACCCGGAGCTCGCCGAAGCGTACGGAATCGGGGACCGGGACCGCTACGCGGAGACCTTGGCGAAGACCACGCGGGTGTTGCTGTTGCTGTCGATGCTCGGTGCCGCGGCACTGGCGGGTCTGGCGCGGCCGTTGGCGAACGTGTTCAAGGAGATTGGCAACAAGGGCGAGGTCCCGGTCGACGAGGTCGCGCGGACGTTGACGGAGACGATCGTCATGCTCGCCCCCGGTCTCGTCGGTTTCGCGCTGTTCGCGTTGCTGACGCGGGCGTTGTACGCGGCCGGGGCGGCGGCGGCCGCCGCCGNGGCGACGGCCGGAGGCTGGGCCGTCGTCTACATTGCTTCCATTGTGTTCAGTCAGTCGCTTCCGATTGAGGACCGGGCGTTCGCGGTCGCGACCGGGCACACCGTCGGTATGACGGTGCTCGGAGCGCTGCTGTTGTTGACAGTGGTGCGCCGTGTCGGACGTGTCGCGCTGGCGGGTACCCTGCGCTCAGGCATGGTAGGCCTGATCGCCGCCGCGGTTTCGGCGGGCGCGGGCTGGTGGGTGACGCGGTGGTGGGACGAGCGGGCGTCGCTGTTCGACTTCGTGATCGCGACCGTGGCGGGAGGCGTCGTCATCTTGATCGTGTTCGCCGTCGTCGCGGTGATCGGTGACGGCCGCGAAGCCCGCCGACTAGTACGTACTTTGTGGACTCGAATACGACGGTGACGAGTGGCATCGGAAAGGATGAGCGTGAGCGGTAGGCGCATCGCACAGGTACTTGGCACGACGACCGGAGGTATCGGCACGCATGTGGCGTCGGTGACGCGGGGGTTTCTCGAGCGCGGCGACCGAGTGAGCGTCTACGGTCCTCGGGCGACCGACGAACAGTTCGGATTCTCGGCCGCGGGTGCTCGGTTCGTGCCAGTGGAGATCTCACCGACACCACATCCGCTGCGCGACGCGACGGCGATCGCGTCGCTGCGTCGGGTGCTGCACGCGACGGCGGGGGTCGCCCCCGACGTCGTCCACGCGCACGGCATGCGCGCCGGACTCGTGTCGCGGCTGGCCCGACCGGCCGCGTCACCCTTGGTCGTCACGTGGCACACCCACCTCAACCCGGTGGGCAACAAGGGAAAGCTGTTGAGAGCAGCCGAGATGGCGGTCGCGCGCGGCGCCGACGTGTGCCTGTGCACCGATCCGGGGCAGGTGGGTCACCTCGTCGACTCGGGCGGACGTGACGTTCGCTGCATCCCCGTCGTCGCACCGCCGCTGGCGGAGCCGGCCGTCGCCGTCGACCAGATGAAGGCCCAGCTGGGGGCGACCGATCGCCCGCTGATCCTCAGCATCTCCCGGCTGCACCCGGTCAAACGCCTCGACGTGCTCATCGACGCCGCCGCACGGTGGGCGTCGCTCGATCCGGCTCCGAAGGTCGTCATCGCCGGTGACGGGCCGCTGCGGCGGGAACTCTCGGAGCACATTCATCGAACCGGCGCCGACGTGACCCTCCTGGGACACCGGACGGACCCGGCGGATCTTCTCGCCGCCGCCGACATCGCCGTGCTCACCAGCGATTCCGAGGCTCGACCGTTGTTCGCCCAGGAGGCGTTGCACGCCGAGACCCCCCTGGTCGCCACCCGTGCGGGAGGGACGGCCGACCTCGTCGGCGACGGCGCCCTCCTCGTCGACACCGGAGACGTCGACGGCGTCGACGCCTCCGTCCGTCGGCTTCTCGCCTCGCCGAAGCTGGTGACGGAACTGGTCGACGCGGGTCGTCGGCAGGCGAAGACATGGCCGTCCAACAAGGACAGCATTGACCACCTTGACGCGCTGTATCAGGAACTCACTGGACGATGACGCCACCGGACCGCGATTCCGCGACCCGCTCCACGACTTGGTCGGGCCGCACGGCCGACCGGACCAAGCGCCTACTGCGAACCCATCGACGGGTCCTCGTCGGATGGGTGATCGTCGCGATCACCGGTGTGATCGTGGCCAGCCAGTTGTTCCCGGGGCACACCCCCGTCAGAGTCCCAGAGGGACAGTCGCAGCACTCGATCGTCGTCGGCGTGTCCGGCCTGCGTTGGGCCGACGTCAACCCCTCGACGACCCCGACGCTGTGGCGCCTCGCGGAGACCGGCGCCGTCGGCTCCCTCGTCGCCGAGTCCGAGTCGCTTCCGACCTGCCCTCTCGACGGCTGGCTCACCCTGTCGGCGGGGGCACGCGCCGACGGCGGCACCGCCCTACGTGAGAACGGCGCCTGTCCCGCGCTTCCGTCCACGGACGTCGAAGTGGACGAATCCGGCGGCGCGGCGATCGAGTCCGTCGTCGTCACCGCCGACCGGAACCGCGAGGAGTACCAGGGCGTCGAGATCGGCGCGCTCGCCGAGTCGGTGCGTTGTTCGGTCGCTATCGGCCCGGGCGCGGCCTTCGGCGCCGTCCGCCCGACGGGGCGCGTCGACCAGTACATCCCGGCGCTGCCGGCCGAGTCCGACGACGTCGGGCCTCTACTGCGGCGCTGCGCGCTGACCCTGATCGACCTCGGCACCCTGTCGGAGAACCCGACGACGCGGTCGCGTCAGCTCTCGGAGCTGGACGACCAGCTCGCCCGCGTCAACGAAGCCCGGCCCGAGGACTCCACGATCACCGTGGCGGGCCTCGCCGAGACGTCCGCGACGCAGCACCTGCACGCCGTCATGGTCAACGGTGAGGGCTTCACGGGCTGGTTGACGTCCGCCGGCTCGGGACGCGAGGGCTACCTGCGTCTCATCGACCTCGCGCCGACGGCGGTCTCCGTCCTCGATCGTCCGCTCCCGACGCCGTTCGCGGGTTCGCCCGCCGGTGTCGTCGAGGAGCGCGACGCCCCGATCGCCAAGGTGGTCGCCGAACTCACCGACTCCGACATCGAGGCCGCCGCGCAACAGGACGCGGTCAACGTGTTCCTGCTCGCGTTGACCGTCGCGATCCTCGCGTTGTTCGTCTTCGCCGCGACCGTCCTGCATCGAATCCGGCGCGGCGCCGGGCCGATCGGGCGTCGACCCCCGACGATTTGGACGTTCCGCGTGCTCGTCAGCGTCGCGTGCGCGCTGTCGTTGACGTTGCCCGCCGCGACGCTCGTCGACGTCGTGCCGTGGTGGCGCGCGGATCACACCATGATCGCGCTCCTTGTATCCACAGTGGTCATTGTTGTGGCGTTGACGGCGCTCGCGCTGTTGGCCCCGCGGCGCCGCTCTCCGATGGGCCTGATGATCACGGTTAGTCTCGTCGGTCTGCTCGTCGTGGGCGTCGACATCCTCACCGGCGGGGGACTTCAGTTCGGTGGAGTCACCGCCTACACGACGTCGAACAGCGCCGGTAACGCCACGCTCGGGCCGCTCGGCTTCGGGGTGTTCGCGACCTCGCTGCTGATGGCGTCCGGCTGCGCCGCGCAGGGACTTCCCCGTCCGTACCGGCCGATCGCGATCGCGCTCGCCGGCAGCGTCGGCGTTCTCTTGGTGGGCAGCCCGTATCTCGGCGACGACCCGTCCGGAGCCATCGCGTTGACCGTCGGAATCTGTCTCGCCGCGGGCATCTCCACGGGCGGGTGGTTGACGTTCGGCCGCTTCGCCTGGTCCGCGTTCGCCGGTCTCGGGCTTCTGCTCGTGCTGGCGATCGCCGACGTCACCCGCCCCGAATCGGAGCGCGGTGCGCTCGGTGGTTTTCTCGCGGATATGTTCAGCGGCAACGGCATGGGCAGGATCAGGGCCATTATGGAGTCCGATGTGGTCGCGGTCGGCAACGCGCTGACCGTCCTGCTCATCGGGTCGATCGTGTTCGGATGGAGCGTCTTGCTGCCGCCGTCGGGCGGATTGAAGCGTTCCTTCGGCCTGTACCCGAGCGCCCGGGCCGGTTTCGTCGGCGCGATCGTGGCGACACTGCTGGGAGGTTTGTTGGGGGGCAGCGGTTTCGTTCCCGTCGGCGCCGCGGCGTCGATCACGATGCCGTTGGCGATCATCATGGCCCTACGCGTGCTCGCTCGAGCGCACGTGCGTGACGGCCGATCGATGCCCGCCGATCTCGACATCCCGGTCCGGCCCGACGTGATCGCAGCTGATCAAGGTGTTACCGTGGAATCCCGTGGATGACCGCCACACTCGGTTTACGACCACGGGAGAGGGCATTGGCCAGCACCGGTTCTCATCAGGCACGTACCAAACACATCTTCGTCACCGGGGGTGTGAGCTCGGCCCTCGGTAAAGGCTTGACGGCCTCCAGCCTCGGCACCCTCCTGACCTCGCGTGGCCTCCACGTCGTTATGCAGAAGATCGACCCGTACCTCAACGTCGATCCGGGGACGATGAATCCGTTCGAGCACGGCGAGGTCTTCGTCACCGATGACGGTGCCGAGACCGATCTCGACGTGGGCAACTACGAGCGTTTCCTCGACCGGGGCCTGTCCCGGCGCTCTTGCATCACCACGGGGCAGATCTACTCGGACGTCATCGCCAAGGAACGTCGCGGCGAGTACCTCGGCGACACGGTGCAGGTGATCCCGCACATCACGAACGAGATCAAGGCCCGCATCCGCGCGATGGCCGAACCCGACACCGACGACGCGGCGGGGCGCATTCCCGACGTCGTCATCACCGAGGTCGGCGGGACCGTCGGCGACATCGAGTCGCTGCCGTTCCTGGAATCGATCCGGCAGCTGCGGCACGATGTCGGCCGCGACAACTGCCTGTACATTCACGTGTCGCTCGTGCCGTACCTGGCCGCCAGCGGTGAACTCAAGACCAAGCCGACGCAGCACTCGGTTGCCGCGCTGCGCAACATCGGCATCCAGCCCGATGTGATCGTGTGCCGCAGCGATCGGGAACTGCCCGAGGCCTTGAAGAACAAGATCGCGTTGTTCTGCGACGTCGACACCGAGGCCGTCATCTCGGCCGCGGACTCCCGCAGCATCTACGACATCCCGAAGCGGATGCACAGCGAGGGCCTCGACGCCTACGTCGTTCGCCGTCTCGACCTGCCGTTCAAGGACGTCGACTGGACGGCGTGGGACGACCTGCTCGACCGCGTGCATCACCCTCGTCGTGAGATCACCGTCGCGATCGTCGGAAAGTACGTCGGCCTGCCCGACGCCTATCTCTCCGTTGTGGAGGCTGTCCGGGCGGCGGCGTTCTCCCATCACACGAAGGCGAACATCCGCTGGGTCGAGAGCAGTTCCTGCTCCTCTCCGGAGGCGACCGCCGAGGCGCTCGCCGGTGTCGACGGCGTCGTCATCCCGGGTGGGTTCGGCGCGAGAGGCGTCGAGGGGAAGATCAACGCGATCCGGTACACCCGTGGCAACGGCATCCCGACGCTCGGACTGTGCCTCGGTCTGCACTGCATGACGATCGAGGTCCTGCGTGACGTGGCGGGCCTGGCCGGGGCCAACTCGGAGGAGTTCGACGCCACCTGCGAACACCCTGTGATCTCGACGATGGCCGACCAGACGGACATCGTCGCGGGCAAGGGCGACATGGGAGGAACCATGCGGCTCGGCGCCTACACCGCCGAACTGGCGCCCGGGTCGATCGTCGCCGAGGCGTACGGCACCACGACCGTCAGCGAACGACACCGTCACCGCTACGAGGTCAACAACGCCTATCGGGACGCCCTCGGGAAATCGGGTTTCATCCTCAGTGGCGTGTCTCCGGACGGAAAGCTCGTGGAGTTCCTGGAATTGGAGCGCGAACTGCACCCGTTCTTCGTGTCCACTCAGGCCCATCCCGAGCTGAAGTCGCGTCCGACCCGCCCGCATCCGTTGTTCGCGGCGTTTATGGGCGCGTCTCTGACATACGCGACGGCGGACGAACTGGCCATCCCGGAGTTGACCGAGCAGCAGGCCGGCTGAGTCGTCGGCGCGGATTCGGCGACGGTCTAACGTCCGTCGTATATCTAGTGGACAGTTGAGAAGGGATCATCGTGGCGCACGAGTACACGGTCGAGGACAGTCGGACGGTCTATTCCGGCTTCTTCGACGTCGTCAACGATCGAGTGGCGATGCCCGGCGGCGACTCCGCCGACCGGGTCTATCTGCGGCACCCCGGCGCGGTCGCGGTCGTCGCGCTCGACGATGCCGGACGCGTGTTGCTGGTGCGCCAGTATCGGGCGCCGGTGGGGCGGTTCCTCTGGGAACTCCCCGCCGGTCTGCGCGATGTGGACGGTGAGGATCCGAGCGAGACCGCCCGACGTGAACTCGCCGAAGAGGCCGATCTCCTCGCCGGATCCATGGAACCCCTGCTCGATGTCTTCGCCAGTCCGGGCTGCAGCGACGAGCGGATCCAGATCTATCTCGCCCGTGGTCTCACCGCTGTTCCGTCGGAACAGGCGCACACCCGTACTCATGAGGAGGCGGAGCTCGAGACTCGCTGGTGGGACCTCGACGAGGCACTCGCCGCGATCGCCGACGGCCGAATCAGGAACAATATCTGCGTCAGCGGACTCCTCGCCGCCGCACAGTCGCGATAACGCGACATATTCCTTTGATTCGATGGGTAGAAGTGCAACCGGCGAGTAGAAAATAAAGAGGAGTCGGTCTATTGACACAGAATCGACGGCCATGCAAGGCTGATCGCGCCAATCTCGTACACTGCCGCGGCGGGGCGAATTTGGCCCGAATGACGGGTGTCGTCACTCGGTTTCAACCCGTTATGGAACGTACGCCGCCGATGACGGTGCCGGTGGGATCCGCGAAGGCCATGTCGGCTTTCAGGCACTGAACGGCGGCGAGTCCGCACGCTTGTTGAGAAAGGCAACCAGTCAGGTGAAGGTCGGGATACCTCGCGAGGTCAAGAACCACGAATACCGAGTGGCGATCACGCCCTCGGGCGTGCACGAGTTCGTGCAGGCCGGTCATGAGGTCGTCATCGAGGCGGGCGCCGGTCTCGGTTCCTCCATTCCAGATGAGGACTACGTCGCCGCGGGAGCGCGCATGCTCCCCAGCGCCGATGAGGTGTGGGGTGAGGCTGACCTCATCCTGAAGGTCAAGGAGCCCATCGCCTCCGAGTACCACCGCATGCGCCCCGGTCAGGTTCTGTTCACGTACCTGCACCTGGCCGCGTCGCGTGAATGCACCGACGCGCTGCTCGAGCGCAAGGTCACCGGCATCGCCTACGAGACGGTCGAGACCCTCGACGGCGCGCTGCCCCTGCTGGCCCCGATGAGCGAGGTCGCCGGGCGGCTCGCGCCGCAGGCGGGCGCCTACCACCTGATGCGTCAGGGCGGTGGCCGCGGCGTCCTCATGGGCGGCGTCTCCGGCGTTCACGCGGCGCGTGTCGTCGTCATCGGCGCGGGCGTGTCCGGCATGAACGCCGCCGCGATCGCCCTCGGCATGCAGGCGGAAGTCCAGCTGCTCGACAAGAACATCGACAAGCTGCGCGCCGCCGACCGGATCTACCAGGGCCACCTGCAGACCGTCGCGTCGAACTCCTTCGAGATCGAGAAGGCCGTCCTCGACGCCGACCTCGTCATCGGAGCGGTCCTCGTGCCCGGCGCGAAGGCCCCGACCCTGATCAGCAACGAACTGGTGTCGCGCATGAAGCCCGGCAGCGTCCTCGTCGACATCGCGATCGACCAGGGCGGTTGCTTCGAGGACTCGCACGCCACCACCCACGCGGACCCGGTCTACTCGGTCCACGACTCCCTGTTCTACTGCGTCGCGAACATGCCCGGCGCCGTCCCGCACACGTCGACGTACGCGTTGACGAACGTGACGCTGCCGTACGCGCTCGAACTCGCCAACCACGGTTGGCGTGACGCGCTCCGTCGCGACCGCGCCCTCGCGATGGGTCTCAACACCCACGACGGGCACGTCGCCTACGGTCCGGTCGCCGACGCGCACGACCTGTCGGTGCAGAAGCTTGAGGAGATCCTGGTCTGAGGCCGTTGCCGCTGGGTGAGGTGATCGGGGCCTTCCTCGATCACCTCACCGTCGAGCGTGGACATTCTCGGAACACGTTGGCCGCGTATCGCCGCGACCTCGACCGCTACCGGTCCTGGCTCGGCGGACGCGGCCTCGCCGATCTCCGGTCCGTCACGAACGCGCACACGACGGCCTTCGTCGCCGATCTGGCCAGCGCGGACGAGGGGGCGCTGTCCGCCCGGTCGGTCGCCCGCGTCGTCAGCACTCTTCGCGGCCTGCACCGCTTCGCGCTCGCGGACGGTCTGCTGGAAGTCGACGCCACCGCCGACGTGGTCGCCCCTCGCGCCCCATTGCGTCTGCCGAAGGCCGTAGCGGTGGAGGACGTCGAGCGCCTGTTGTCCGCGGCGACCGTCGTCGACGCCGACGGGCCGCGCGGCCTGCGGGACCTGGCGCTCCTGGAGTTCCTTTACGGCACCGGGGCCAGGGTCAGCGAGGCGGTCGGGGCCGATGTCGACGATGTGGACACCGACGCCGGTCAGGTCCTGCTGCGAGGCAAGGGCGGCAAGCTCCGGACGGTCCCACTCGGCGGATACGCGGTGCGCGCGATCGAGGGGTATCTGGTGCGCGGCAGGCCAGCGTTGCGGCCGGGCGGACACCACAAGCTGTTCGTCAACTCGAGGGGCGGGGCGCTGACCCGTCAAGGTGCGCACCTGATCCTGACCCGGGTCGCCGAGTGCGCCGGGCTGCCGTCGGGAATCGGACCGCACACACTGCGGCACTCCTTCGCGACGCACCTTCTGGACGGTGGCGCGGACGTCCGGGTGGTCCAGGAACTCTTGGGACACTCGTCTGTGACGACGACGCAGATTTATACACTTGTCACAGTCGATAGGCTACGAGAGGTGTACGCGACATCGCACCCGAGAGCGCGATGACCTCACCCGGTGCCTCATGGGCAAAGCCGTTGTGCCGCTTGGATCCGGCGCGGCAGGTAGCGGTTGGTGGGTGCTATGGCGTAAGGTCGACAAGCGCGGGCACCACGAACCGCGAGTCGCGCAGCCGTCTGCTCCTGACCACCGGTCAGGTGGAAGAGGACGGTCGGTCGATCGGCCTCGACGGCGCCGGACTCATCGCAGGAGGGCGTTAATGAACAGCACGGAAAACGACGACAAGTGGGCGGCACTTCGTGGTGTGACACAGCCGATGTCCGATGGCGACGGTGAGGTCGGTATCGGTGACCCGGAGTCGTACACCGGGCGCGGCGAGATTCCGCAGCCCCAGCCGTTGGAACGGCACGGCCCCGCCCGTGTCGTGGCGATGGCCAACCAGAAGGGCGGCGTCGGTAAGACCACGACGACGATCAACCTCGGTGCCGCGCTCGCCGAATACGGACGCAAGGTCCTGCTCGTCGACTTCGACCCGC
This sequence comes from Stackebrandtia soli, assembly GCF_965137155.1. Classification (NCBI taxonomy): domain Bacteria; kingdom Bacillati; phylum Actinomycetota; class Actinomycetes; order Glycomycetales; family Glycomycetaceae; genus Stackebrandtia; species Stackebrandtia soli. Next base: position 238,523 of record NZ_CBCRZX010000001.1, on the reverse strand, counting down.
AGGGCGCGTTGTCCGTCGGCTTCGGCGTCAATCCGCACACCCTCGAGCTCACCGTCTACAACCTTCTGATGCAGAGCGATGTGTCCATTGAGGATGTCATCGTGAAGACGAACGTCGCGGGACTCCACGTGCTCCCCGCGAACATCGACCTCTCGGCGGCGGAGATCCAGCTCGTCAACGAGGTCGCTCGTGAACAGACGCTCGCCCGCCTGCTGCGCCCGGTCATGAGCGAGTACGACTTCATCATCATCGACTGTCAGCCGTCGCTCGGTCTGCTCACCATCAACGCCCTCACCGCCGCCCACGGCGTGCTCGTGCCGCTCGAGTGCGAGTTCTTCAGCCTTCGCGGTGTCGCGTTGCTCCTCGACACGATCGACAAGGTCCGTGAGCGGCTGAACTTCGACCTGGAGCTCGACGGCATCCTCGCCACCATGTACGACTCCCGCACGACGCACTCACGCCAGGTCCTCCAACGTGTCGTCGAAGCCTTCGGGGACCGCGTCTATCAGACGGTCATCACCCGCACGGTGCGCTTCCCCGAGACGACCGTCGCGGGCGAGCCGATCACGACGTGGGCACCGGCGTCCTCGGGAGCGCGCGCCTATCGGCAGCTCGCGCGAGAGGTCATCGCGGCTCAGGACGATCGCCGCTAGCGGCGAGTGGTCTTCGCGCTCGTTCAGCCCGCCGCCTGCGCGGGCCTCGCCCTCGGATTCGTCGTGGCGCTCGCGTTGCGTGTCGTCGCACAATCCTTTGTGCTGCGTTTCCTGTTCGGGAGACCCCGCGCCGGTGGCTGGCCGCCGCGACCGGATCGGGACGTCAACGTCCTCGGTGTACTCGCGGCGTTGTTGACGGGGACGGGATTCGGGACGACGGGAGCGGAACCTCCGGCGACGGGCCAGTGGGGGAGGAGGACCGCCGTCGTCATCGCCGGTCCATTGTCGGCGGTACTGGTGGCCCAGATCCTGCTCGCGGCCTTCGTGACGGCCCACCCCGACCAGCGGGCCACCGACACCTACCGGCCATCCGATGTCCTGCATGGCATCCCGCCGTCCATCGGAGTGGCGGCGCAGCTGTGGTTCTCCTCCGCCGTCGCGCTCCTGTGCTTCGGTCTGATCGCCGCGCTGCCGATCCCGCCTTGCGATGGCTGGGCGGTCCTGGCCGTGGCCGAGCTGGCGCCGTCGACGTTGAGCCTGTGGCTGTCGGACCGGCGATGGGGATCGTGGCTGTTGCTCATCGGTCTGACGGTTCCGTTGGGGGAGCGGCCCGCACTGTATGTCCTGCTCGACTCACTCGGAGCGCCGCTGATCCGGGTGTGGTCGGGCGCATTACCCTGTCGGGGTGATTGACCGCATTCTACGAACTGGCCGCCGCGTTGAGTGGTGACGTGACGACGGCCGACGCGGCACCGGCGACGAGAGCGGTCCGCGAACCGGGAGCCGGGGCGGGCACACGGGACGGAACGGAATCGACGGGGCGTTTCCAGGTTCGACTGGACAACTTCACCGGGCCGTTCGATCTGTTGCTTCAGCTGATCGGGAAGCACAAGCTCGACGTGACCGAGGTCGCGTTGCATCGCGTGACCGACGAGTTCATCGCCTACACGAAGTCCTTCGGCGACGACTGGGATCTCGACGAGGCCAGCGAGTTCCTGTTGATCGCCGCGACCCTGCTCGATCTGAAGGCCGCGCGACTGCTGCCCTCCGCCGACGTCGAGGACGAGGAGGACCTCGCGTTGCTGGAGGCGCGCGATCTGCTGTTCGCGCGACTGTTGCAGTACAAGGCTTTCAAGGAAGCCTCGACGCACATCGACATGCTCGCCCAGCGGGCCGCGTTGCGCTTCCCTCGTATGGTGTCGTTGGAGCCTCGGTATCAGCACGCCCTGCCGGAGTTGGTGTTGAACATCGGCGCCGACCAACTGGCGCGTCTCGCGGCGGCGGCCTTGACGCCGAAGCCTCCGCCGACCGTGGGGGTCGATCACGTGCACATGGTGCGCGTCAGTGTGCGCGAGCACGCGATCATCCTGCAGCGGCGGTTGCGCCGGGTCGGTTCGTCGACGTTCCGCGCGCTCACGAGCGACTGCGAGTCGACGCTGGAGGTCGTGGCGCGGTTCCTCGCTCTGCTGGAGCTGTACAGGGAGGGCCAGGTCGGCTTCGACCAGGTGCAGGCGCTCGGGGAGTTGACGGTGCGGTGGGTCGCGGGCGAGGAGACAAGTGACATCGACGTAGACGAATACGCCGGTGTGGTTGACGAGGAGACCGGGGACGACGTCGATTCGCCGGACCCAATGCCGACCGGCGCGCACCCTGACGGCGAACCGGATGACGGCGACGACGAGGAGGACCAGGGGTGATGGAACCCACGCCAGGTGGAGTGAGCGACGGGGACGCTGGGACGCACGACCGTGTGGACACGGCGCCCCTGACCGCCGGTGTCGAGCCGGCCACCTCGTCCGACGTCGAGGCGAGCGCGCCCGCGACGGACGAGACCCGCGATGCCATGAGGCTCAACACGATCGAGACGGACGACGGTGACGCCGCCGCGGCGACCGGGGACTCGACCGCGTCCGGCCCGGACGACGGGCCCGTCCCCGTCCCCGCGTCGTTGGCGGCCGAGGTCGCCGGCTGGACGCCGCCGTGGCAGCGCGCGACGCGGGCGGACAGCCCCGATGACGAGCCGGTCGACGTCGACGAGGCGAGACGCCAACGTCCCGACGTCGCTTCGTCTGCCACAGCGGAGTCAGTCAGCGCGCCGGCTGCGCCCGCCGCGCCCAAACCCCGGGCGCCTGAACCGGAACCCCCGCTGTTCGCGGAGGATCTGGCGGGGACCTTGGAGGCGATACTCCTGGTCTGCGAGGAACCCGTTTCGGAGCTCGTGCTCGCCCAGGCCCTGGGTCGACCTGAGACCGAGGTCACCGAGGCGCTGCGAACCTTGGCGGCTCAGTACACCGGGGACAATCGGGGCTTCGACCTTCGGCGGCAGGCGGGTGGCTGGCGCTATTACACTCGCGAGGAGTTCGCGCCCTTCGTGGAGCGCTTCGTGCTCGATGGCCAGCAGGTGCGGCTGACCAAAGCGGCGTTGGAGACGCTGTCGGTGGTGGCGTACAAGCAGCCGGTGACCCGAGGTCGAATTTCGGCCATCCGAGGCGTCAACTGTGACGGGGTCATCAGGACGCTCACCATGCGCGGGCTGATCGAGGAATGCGGTTCCGATCCCGATTCGGGTGCTCACCTGTATCGGACGACGTCGCTGTTCCTGGAGAAACTCGGCTTGAACTCGATCGCGGAACTGCCGCCGTTGGCTCCGTTCCTTCCCGACGACATAACACAGATAGGTGAATCCAGTGAGAACTGATCATGACGGTATCCGGCTCCAGAAGGTGCTGGCCGGCGCCGGCGTGGGGTCACGGCGCGTGTGCGAGGACCTCATCGCGGCCGGCCGGGTGACGGTCGATGGTCAGAAGGCGGTGTTGGGGCGGCGGGTCGACCCGTCGTCCGCCGTCATTCACGTCGACGGCGAACGGGTCATCACCGATGTCCGTATCGTCCACTATGTGTTGAACAAGCCCCGCGGCATTGTGTCCACGATGGATGACGAGCAGGGGAGGCGCAATCTCACCGAGTTCACCACTGGAATCAACGAGCGCGTGTTCCACGTCGGCCGCCTCGACACCGATTCCGAGGGTTTGCTGCTGTTGACCAATGACGGTGAGCTGGGGCACCGCCTCGCGCACCCGTCATATGAGATCTCCAAGACGTACCGCTGCCAGGTGACCGGCTACGCCGGGCCCGCCATTGCGCGGCGGCTCGCCGGTGGCATCGAACTGGAGGACGGACCGGTCACCGTCGACTCGTTCAAGGTCATCGACGAGGCCGGCGACCAGACGCTCGTCGAGGTCGTCGTCCACGAGGGCCGCAAACACGTGGTGCGTCGGTTGCTCGCGGAGGTGGGGTTGCCGGTGAACCGGCTCGTCCGCACCGCCATCGGCGATGTCAAGCTCGGCAACCTGAAGCCCGGGACGCTACGTCGGCTCCGGCCGGACGAGATCGCGGCGCTGTACAAGGCAGTGGATCTGTGAGACCGCCCCGGTTGGCGCCTTCTCGGGCGCCAACCGGGAAAGCGCTCATGCTCCTGGGGCGTACGTCCCGATCGACCACATGTTGCCCTCGGGATCCTTCACCGTGAACTCGTGGGAGCCGTAGTCCTGGTCCTTGAGCGGTGACACGATTTCACCCGCGTGAGTCTCGGCCCGGGCGTACGCGGTGTCGACGGCCGCCGCGTCGGGCGCCGTCAGGTACACACTGGACGGACCGATGTCATCCCACAGGCTTCCCGGGGCCTTCTTCGACCCGAGCATGATCATTCCGTTGCCGAACCTCATCTCGGCGTGCATGATCTGCCCCTGGTCATCCTTGTAGACGGCGTGCTCGGTGAAGCCGAGCACCTCGTGCAGCCAAACCATCGCTGCCGGACAATCCCGATACATCAACGATGGGAACACCGTCGGCATTGCGAAACCTCCTCGGTCGAACCCCCTCGCGTGCACACCGACGCGGCGACGGTCATGTCCACCGTCACACGGCACCGGCGTACACGCACAACACGGTTTATTGTGACCGCTGGGTAGGACGAATACGCCCACTCGAACCGATCCGCTGGAGAACCGCATGCGCATCACCGGAAACACCGTGCTCATCACAGGCGCCTCGATGGGCATCGGAGCCGCCACCGCCGCCGAGTTCGCCAAGCACGGAGCGAAGGTCCTCCTCGTCGCCCGCAGCGCGGACAAGCTCGACGCCGTCGCCCGCGCGATCGTCGACGCGGGGGGAGCGGCGTCCGCCCATCCCGCCGACATCTCGACGGTGAACGGCGTCGCGGCGGTGCTGGACGAGATCCGCCGCGACCACGGGACTCCCGACGTCCTCGTCAACAACGCCGGTGCCGGACGTTTCCGTTTCATCGAGGAAACCGACATGACCGAGTTCGCCGAGATGGCCGCCCTTCCGTACCTCGCGGCCGGGTACTTCACCACCGGTCTCATCCCCGACATGCTGCGCCGAGGCAGCGGCCACATCGTCAACGTGAACTCACCCGTCTCCCGAGTCGTCTGGCCGTCCGCCGCCGGATACGCCGCCTCGAGATGGGCCCTGCGCGGTCTCACCGAGGCGCTTCGCGCGGACCTGCGCGGCACCGGCGTCCGCGTCACCGAGGTGATCCCGGGCGAAGTCGCATCCCAATACTTCGTGAACAACCCCGGTTCGACCGAACGCCTCCCGAAGATCGCGAAGCTGCTGCCTCGACTGACTCCCGAACAGGTCGCGACCCGACTCGTCCGAGCGGTCGCCACCAACCGCAAGGAGGTCATCTTCCCGATGCTGTTGCGGGCGCTCACGACGACCGCCAGACTCGCACCCGGTATCGTCAACGGCGTCGTCCGCGCCGGCGGAGCACGCCGCGCCTAGACATTGCTCCGTAGCCCGGCAGGGGTGGCCAACGGCATCGGCGGATCTGTTACCCGGGGCCGATCGACGCGCGGGAGCCTTCCGTCTCGCCGACCGGCGCTCGTCGTCCCGCCGCGCACGAGCGGAGACGACGGGACAACCTCCAGATCGACCAGGGGTCACGAGGGTCACGCCTCATTGCCGCCGCCCGAACTGTGAACGGCCCCGCGGCGGCAGGCATCATTGAGGTGGTGCACGAGACAACAACGAGGAGACCCAGCGTGTCACAACCAACCCCGTTCCGCGGTGTCATCGCGATCGACGGCCCCTCCGGCTCCGGCAAGTCGAGCGTCTCCCGCCGTCTGGCCACCGAACTCGGGCTGCGCTGCCTCGACACCGGATCCATGTACCGCGCCGCGACACTCGCCGTACTGCGATCCGGAGTCGGGCTCACCGACGCCGCGACGATCCTGAAGGTCGTCGAAGGCGCCACCCTTGAGTTCGGTACCACCCCCAACGACCGTTACTCCCTTGTCGATGGAGACAACGTCGACGTTGAGATCCGCGGCCCCGAAGTGACCGCCGCCGTCTCCGCAGTGTCCGGGGTGCCCGAGGTCCGCGCGATCCTCATCTCCATGCAACGCGACATCATCGCCAAGGCGAACGGCATCGTCGTCGAAGGCCGCGACATCGGCGAGGTCGTCGCCCCCGACGCTGACCTCAAGGTCTACCTCACCGCCGACCCGAACGAACGCGCCCGCCGACGCAGCATGCAGGCCGGTGCCGACCTCGCCGCGACCGCCGCCGACCTCACCCGGCGCGACAACGCCGACGCCAAGACCACCCGCCCGCACGACGCCGCACCCGGCGCCGTCGTGCTGGACACCACTCATCTCGACCTCGACCAGGTCATAACCGCACTACACGAACTCATCGCACACAAGGGAACCGAATGACCCAGGATTCGACCACGCCGTCCGACTTCGCGACGCCCGAGACAACCGAGCCGACTCCGGTCGTCGCGGTCGTCGGCCGTCCCAACGTCGGCAAATCGACGCTGGTCAACAGGCTCATCGGTCGCCGGCAAGCCGTCGTGGAGGACACTCCCGGCGTCACCCGTGACCGCATCGCCTACGACGCGCAGTGGAACGGCCGCCGTTTCACCGTCGTCGACACGGGGGGCTGGGAACCGGACGCCGAGGGCCGGGCTGCCGCGATCGCCGCGCAAGCCGAAGCCGCGATGGCGACCGCCGACGTCATCATGCTCGTCGTGGACGCGCTCGTCGGAGCCACCGACGTCGACGAGGCCGCCGCCCGAGTGTTGCACCGAGCGAAGAAACCGGTCATCGTCGTCGCCAACAAGGTCGACGACGCCCGCGCGGAGTCCGATGTGTCCGCACTGTGGTCACTCGGGCTCGGCGAGCCCTTCCCGGTGTCGGCCCTGCACGGGCGGGGCTCCGGCGACCTGCTGGACGTCCTCCTCGCGAAGATGCCGACGATGCCGTCCGCCGATCAACGACTCGAGAACGGTCCCCGCCGCGTCGCTCTCGTCGGCCGACCCAACGTCGGCAAGTCCAGCCTGCTCAACCAGCTGGCCAAAGAGGACAGAGTCGTCGTCGACTCGGTCGCCGGCACCACCGTCGACCCCGTCGACAGCCTCATCGAACTCGACGGCGAGACGTGGCAGTTCGTCGACACCGCCGGTCTGCGCAAGCGCGTCAAGCAGGCGTCCGGCACCGAGTACTACGCCTCCCTGCGAACCCAGTCCGCGGTCGAGGCGGCCGAGGTCGCCGTCGTCCTCCTCGACTCCAGCGAGCCCATCAGCGAACAGGACCAGCGCGTCATCAGCCAAGCCGTCGACGCCGGCCGCGCGCTCGTCATCGCGTTCAACAAGTGGGACCTCGTCGACGAGGACCGGCGGTACTACCTCGACCGCGAGATCGACCGGGAACTGAAGCGAATCACCTGGGCCCAACGCGTCAACATCTCCGCGATGACGGGCCGGGCCGTCACCAAGCTCGCCCCCGCGATCCGAACCGCGCTCGCGGGCTGGGAACAGCGTGTTCCGACGGGCGAGTTGAACCAGTGGATCTCGGCGCTCATTGCCGCGCGGCCGCACCCCGTCCGCGCGGGTAAGGCACCCCGCGTGCTGTTCATGACGCAGGCCGGTATCCGGCCGCCGAAGTTCGTCCTGTTCACCTCGGGGCGGCTCGACCCGCAGTACGTCCGCTTCATCGAACGTCGACTCCGTGAGGACTTCGGTTTCACGGGTTCCCCGATCGCGATGACGGTCAAGGCTCGCGAACGCCGAGGCAAGCCGGGAGGTCGTACGCCGTCGCGATGATGGGCGGGGTCGATATCGGCTCGACCGTGAGCCTGCGCTAGAGTTACCGTTGTTCATCGGGTTAAACCGATGAACAACGTGTTGTCGCGGGCTGTAGCGCAGCTTGGTAGCGCACTTGACTGGGGGTCAAGGGGTCGCAGGTTCAAATCCTGTCAGCCCGACAACGTTTTCCCAGGCCAGAGGCATCATGCCTCTGGCCTGAACCACATCCAGATCAATTCTCGTCCATGATTCGTCCGTGGGACGGCACGTCAGCGCCTGGCATTTGTCGCCCAGAGCCGACATTGCAAGTGGCTGCGGCTTGTCGATGATCATCACCGGCATGAGGTCCATTGACATTCGCGGCGGTGGCGAGCCGTCCGGATCAGGTTCGTCATTGTTGCGAGAGTTCTCCCGGCAGGATGCGGATGAGGGTCGCAGGGGGGTACTGCCATTACGCACCGAACCTGGAGATCATCAGGATCCTCGCGAGTGTTCGGTGCGTCCCTGGTGGACGCAGACGAATTCCATGCTGGAGTTGTTCGATGTGTGGATCCAGGCGGGGGATTCCATGCCGGGTTGGCGCCGAGGGCGGCGGAGAGTTCGTCTCCCGGGCCGACGAAGACTGGGGAAGCGGAACACCGAGGTCGTGAGTGAGGCAGTTCCTGATCGCGTTGGGACTGTGCTGGTGTTGACGGCCCGCGCTCCGAGATGCTTTGTGGTGCGGGTCTTCTCTCTCGGCCGTGGCACCTCTCCGGGCCGTGTTGCCAAACCTGATTCGACGCCTCTGGAGTGAGGCTGGGAGCAGTCTCGTGTGATGTGATCTCGGATGAGGCGTGGGCTGTGATCGGGTCGCTTCGCGGCGGCCAGAGGCGTTGGTCACCTGGTTTCACGCGTCCGTCGCGGACCGATGGGCTCGTGCGCCGCAGGGTGATGCCGATCTACCGGTCGATCCGGGGCAAAGGCGTTTCTGTCACGCCATCAGGGTGAAGTTCAATGAGGGATGACCGACGCTGGTGTAGGAGATGAGGCTGTACATCGTGAATGGTCGCCACTGGTTGGGCGGTGCGCCAATCCCACAAGCTCGTGACGGTGCCATCGTAGACGGCGAGCAGATCAGCGCATCGGAAGAGCCGACCGACTGGCCAGTCGAACCCCTCCGGGCGGCCGGTGGTAGGGACTCGAAGAGCTGTCGGGCCAGGTGAGGCTGAGCTCGCCTGATGTGGTGCGTCCACATCGAGGATGAAGACTGCACCTTCACTTTGGGCGATGACAGGATCCGCCGGATGTTTGGCAAACCGCTCATCGTCGACCGGGAGCGGCCCTCGTCTGCACCACAGCGCTACATGCGAGTCGTCAAGCCACACGCATGGCATGGTCCACTCGTCCCCGAACCCCATGACGGCGGCGAGGTCATTCTCCAGGTAGTCATCTTCCGGCTGGTACACCGCGCCGTCCAGCCAGGCGGCCAAGTCAATCAGGTACTGGGCGGCTGCCGGTTGCCATACCCACCCGTCACAGAAAAGGTACCGCCCCTGGGGACTGGCATGGATCGCGCCATAGAAGTAGTCAAGGTAATGCGACGACTCGTCAGCCTCGGCAGGATCTCCCGGCCGGCGAGTGGTCAGACATTGGCCCGACGGCAACGCCGTCGCATCGATCCGGTTCCAGTCAGTGCGGTGGACCAGGACAGTGCCATGCGAGGGGTGCCGAACAAAGACCACCGATGCCGGCACCGTTTCGACGCAGTAGTCGCCTGCGTCAAGTCGCATCACCGTGTCACCTGTCGACAGATCCACAACAACGCCGGCCGTTCCGAAATCCTCTACTACAGCGGCGAACCGTTCATCGGTGTCAATGTGGAGTCGCCACTGGTCTCCTGCGAGCAGGGGTTGTCCGATACTGGCGAACCGGGTCGCCTCGCCGGTGTCCAGGTTCAGTCCTGAGAGGACTCCGTCGGCGTCGAGGGCCAACAGATCACCGCATTCGGCGTCGATCTCGACCGCGTCGACCAGAGGGGAGCCGGGCCAGCGGAACCGGCGACCGTCAGCAGCGGCATTGTTCTCGATCTGGAAATCCATGAACCGATCCAACCCCCCACCACAAACGCCACACACCGATGGCCCCCCGCCGACCCGAACCAACGACGACGACCCCGCTCGTCCTCCCCGACGCCACCGTCACAACCGCATACCGCATAGGAGAAGTGGTGTCGCTCCACCCGATCCTCCCCGAATTCGTCCATTCCCCGACCACTGGTGGCTCAAGGACCCACCACACTGGAGACGCTGGATCGCTCGTCGAGTGCGTATCGAGCGGGAGCCTAATCTGTCAGGCGTTTTGCCCGTACGGAGTCGGTCGTCGGATTCAGGCTGATTGCGCGTCTTTCGCAGTACTCCGAACAGCCCAGACGTTAAGGACGAGGGTGTCCGCGTTCTGCGGGACTCCTCACACGGATTCATCCGATGTGGAATGAATCGCGGGCTCGTATCTTTGGCGGATGGCCAACGCCGAGGCCGACACGAACGAGAGTTCAAGGCCTGATGTCGGAAGAGGAACGAGACCTTCGCCTGGGCTTATCGGACTCTTACCAGCGGAACGAGCACAATCGGTTCACCGACTGGTCACCATCCCAGGCGTGGCGTGCCACGGTTTACGCGCGAGTCCAAGACCGTTTCATGCGCCTTCGGTGCCCAGTCGCTCTGCCGACTGGAGCAGGTACTCGGGCAACTTTGAATCGGCCGCCAACACTTCGATGCCGATGAGGCGACCCTGCTCGTCGAAGTCGAGGTTGATCATGCCGTCCACGTCCACAGGGTCGCAGGCGTACATACTCGCGGAGTGCACTTTGGCCTGGGGTTCGGTGAAGCACACGTACGCTGCGTTCACGGACTTGTCATAGGTGACTTTGACCTCTGTCACGGTGAACTGGCTCTCTCGGGTAGTTGATGTCGCTATTCCTCGTTCGCGCTGTAACGGCCTCGCCGGTCTCAGACCTGCGAAGGTCAAGACGGCATTGGTTGCGGGCTCCGTCGCGACCCTCCACAGGCTGACACGCCAGCACTTCAGGCGATGATGCGTCGGAGTACTCCTCCCACAGTAAGCGCGCGGGCCACGCCGCGCCTGTGGGCGGCCCACACCGTAAGCTCGCGAGCATGCCGGTCTCGTCGTCGCCCACACCGCAGATCCGCACGGTGGTGTTCGTCGAGGGGGAGAGCGACCGGGCGGCCATCGAGACGATCGCCGCGCGGCGCGGCATGAACCTCGCGTCGTTCGGCGCCAAGATCGAGCCCCTAGGTGGGATCACGAATCTGAAGAAGCGGCTCCTCGCGTTCGGAGAGGGAATGCGAGTGTGCGGCCTCTACGACGCGGGCGAGACGCACGTCGTCGTGGGCGCGCTACGGGCCACGGGCCTCGAGGGCACGGATCCGGCCGATCATGGGTTCTTCGCCTGCGCCCGGGACCTCGAAGACGAGTTCATCCGCGCCCTCGGTCCGGCCGCGGTGCAGGACGTGATCGCCGCGGCGGGGGAGGCGCGGTTGTTCCGAACCCTTCAGGGACAGCCGGACCATCGCGGCGTGGACATCGGGGCGCAGCTCAGGCGCTTCCTGGGGACGAAGGCGGGGCGCAAGGAGCGGTACGGGACCCTCCTGGCCGAGGCCGTGCCGCTTGACGCCGTGCCCGCGCCGATCGACCGGTTGCTGGGGTGGACCCACCCGGAGGGCTGGCCCGGCGCCCATCGCCGATGACCGGGCGCCGCCTGACCCGTGACGAACTCGCGCGATTCCGCGGCTGACCGACCCCGCCGCGCTCAATGACGTGCTCTCCCTTCACACGGCACTACGGCCTGTTCGCGACCGTCGCATTCTCCCAGTCCCGTTCCCCGACCTGCGTCGTGCGCCTCTCGTATGGACGAAGATCCGTCGCGGCACCCGCGGTCTCGGCTAGCCCACATTTGAGTGCCGAGGTTCCCGGACGGCCCTCGCGCACTGCTGCTGCGGGCCGAACCCCGGTGGTCACCCCGAGCGCTTCGGCGACGAGGACTCGCTGCGTCATGTGTGGGAGCCGCCGAAGAAGTTGGTCGAGGCGGAGGTGTCACGCTCGTCGCGGTGTCGGTCAGTCGGTCAGTCGGTCAGTCGGTCAGTCGGTTCGGCGGGAGCGGGCCAGCGCCAATCCACCGAGGACGGTGGCCGCCAGTCCGATGACGAGTGCCACGTACGCGCCGCCGCGCCCGTTGCCGGTGCCGATTCCCGCGTCGGAGGTGACCACGACCAGGCCTCCCAGGGCCAAACCGAGCACTCCGGCGAACGTGCCCGTGTACGCGCCGAGCGTTCCGGTCGCTGTTCCGACGCGACTCGCGGGGCGAACCAGGGCGAGCGCGCCGACGACAATGCCGACCAGTCCGAGCAACGCGGCGGCGAGGGCGCCGACCCGTCCGGGGCTCAGATCGGCAAAGCCGACCGCGGCGATTATCAGACCTTGTGCTGTGTTCATTTCTTCTCTTCCCTGCGTGCGTTTCGGGGTGTGAATGTCGTTCGATCCTGTCTCCGGGAACGCCGAGTTTCGTCCTACCTGCGGTGGCGTTTCGTGGTGCCGCAGGTGGTGTACCTGCCTGCCGTCAATGCCGCAGGTGCCGGGGATGTACCGCAGGCGCGGTAGCCGGGACTCAACCTTCGGCAGGATTCGTCGGCAGCGCCGTGGAGTTATGGTGCGCGAATGAGCACACGTCAGTCGGTCGTTCCCGTTGGAGTCGTGGACTGGGCCATCACCGTCGGTGTGACGGTGACACTGCTACTGGTGGGACTGTCCAATGACTACCCGGAAGCGGGCCTCGGGCTGACCGGCCACGTGTTGCTGGCCGCAAGCGGGCTGGCGCTGGCCGCGCGTCGCCGCGCTCCGGTCCTCGTCCTGGTCGTCACCGGACTGTGCGCCGTTGGCTATCAAGCGGCGGGTTTCGACGTGCCCGCCGTCGCGTACCTGTTCGCGGTGTACGCCGCAGTGCGGGCCGGTCGCCATGTCGTCGCGGTGGTGGGGTCGGTGGCCGTGTTGGCCGCGCTTCCCTTGGCCGCCTTGGTATCGCCACATGGTTGGGCAGCCGGGGAGGCGGTTGAGGAGGCCCGGGGCGCTCTCGAGATCGCCTGGCTGGTCGCCGCCGGCGCGGCGGGTGAGGCGTTGCGGCAGGCCGAGCGGCGTGCGGACGAAGCCGAGCGCACCCGAGAGGAGACCGCGCGTCGCCGCGCCGACGAGGAGCGGCTGCACATCGCGCGGGAACTGCACGATTCGCTCACCCACCAGATCTCGGTCATCAAGGTGCAGGCCGAGGCCGCCGTCCACGTGGCCCACAAACGGGGCGAACACGTGCCGGAAGCACTCTTGGCGATTCGGGAGGCCAGCCGCGAGGCGACCCGGGAACTGCGGGCGACTCTCGAGGCCTTGCGCGATGACGACAAGTCCCCTCCGCGTGGACTCGACGACGTTCCGGAGCTGGTGAAGCGTGCCAACACGAGCGGTCTGGACGCGAGGTTGAGCGTTCAGGGCACACGTCGCGAGATATCGGCGGCGGTTGGCCGGACGGCCTACCGGATCGTCCAGGAGTCCCTCACCAACATCAACCGACACGCCGCCGGCGCCGCGGCATCGGTTTTGATCGACTACCGTCCGGACGCTTTGACGATTCGGGTCGATGACGACGGTGTGGCCACGTCGGACACCAATCCGGTGCCCGGTGTCGGATTGCTCGGGATGCGCGAGCGAGTCACGGCTCTCGGCGGAAGCCTGCACGCGCGACGGCGCGACGGCGGCGGCTTCACCGTCCACGCCGAACTGCCGGCGGGGCCGACGACATGATCCGAGTTCTGCTCGTCGACGATCAGGCGCTCCTGCGCAGCGGATTCCGTGCCCTCCTTGACATCGAAGACGACATCGAGGTGGTGGCGGAGGCCGCCGACGGCCAGGAGGGTCTGGCGTTGGCCAAGAAGTACCTGCCTGACGTCGCGCTCATCGACATCCAGATGCCGGTGATCGACGGCATCGAGACGACCCGGCTCATCGCCGCCGACCCAGATCTGACCCAGGTACGTGTTGTCATCTTGACCAACTACGGCTTCGACGAGTACATCTTCAACGCGCTGCGAGCAGGAGCCACCGGATTTCTCGTCAAGGACATCGTTCCCGAAGACCTCGTCCACGCCGTACGTGTCGCCGCGCGCGGCGACGCCCTGCTCGCGCCGTCCATCACCCGCCAACTCATCAGCCGGTATGTCACTCGACCGCCCGACCCTTTGCCCGGCACGGCATTGGCCGAACTGACCAACCGCGAGCGCGAGGCGGTCACACTCGTCGCGCACGGTCTTTCCAACGACCACATCGCCGAGCGCATGGGCATCAGCCCGATGACCGCGAAGACCCACATCAACCGAGCCATGGCCAAACTTCATGCCCGCGACCGCGCCCAAGTCGTCGTCTACGCCTACGAATCCGGCCTGGTGACGCCGGGTTCCTCATGACGCCAACGGATCCATACTGGATGTTCCCGCTGCGGCACTGCGATGGTGATCGAACGGCCGGGGAGCAAAGGGCCTGATCGCTCACGTGTCCACGTTCCAAGTTGGACGACGGGAACACCGGCTACAAGGAAGTCGGCGTGTGATCCGCATCCGGAGTTCCTCGTCAACGCGGAGTAGCTTCCGGAGTAGTTGGAGATTGTCGCGGCGAGGTCCGTTCCGTTTGGGTTGTTCGGTGCCACTCGAAGCCAGTTGGTCGGCAGCGCGCGTCTTCCCTGGAACGTGGTTGGTCGACTCCGATCGACGGGTAGTCGACATCGCCCGAGCCGATGTCGTCTGCGGTCACGCAGGCGGCCGTGACCATGATGGGCTTGTTGCTAGCCTGGGTGCGTGACTATGGAATCGAATATCGAAACAGTTGAGCGTCTGATTGCCGCGTCACCCGAGTCGATTTTCTCGTTGCTGGCCGATCCTCGGCGCCATCGTGACTTCGATGGTTCGGGAAGTGTTCGCGAAGCCAAGTCACATACGGATCGACTGATCCTGGGGAGCCGATTCGGCATGTCGATGCGCGCCGGTCTGCCGTATTCGATGGTCAACACCGTGGTCGAGTTTCAAGAGAACCGGCTCATCGCCTGGCAGACTCACGCCCCCGGCGTGCTGAAGAAGGTGATCGGCGGCCGGATCTGGCGGTATGAGCTGGAGCCGGTGGAAGGTGGGACGCTGGTGCGTGAGAGCTGGGACATCTCGCGAGAGTCCGGATTGACCAAATCGGCCGTGCGAAAGATGGCCACCGTGACGCGGAAGAACATGACGGCGACGCTCGCCAGGATCGAGCAGGTCGTCACGGGCTGACCGATCCCGTCGCTCAGGCAGGTGGACCGGCTTGATGCTGCGCGCTTGGCTCGCGCCCAACAGCCGCGTATCTCATGAACGACCATAATGGTCATGAATGCACCCTTCCTTCACTACGTCCTCGTTCTGCGTCGGACGATCTCTATGCGTTTGCCGCATCGCCACTTCTGTTGGCACTCAGCAGGTCCACAGTCGAAAGCGTTCGGACGCCATTCAAGGACATCGATAGCTAGTGGTAGCCGACTTCACGGCTGCTTCACGCTGACCTGCATAGGATCACGCGCGACGACGTCGGGAGGACTCGGCTGCGCGTACGGTTCGTGATCACCCAAGGCCACCCGTCGCCGTCAGGCATCTACGCATTGACATGCGTATTTCTGGTTCGGCGAAGCCCCGTCGGGCCGTCGCAGCACCTCGCAGCCCAAGGAGGCGCCCATGCGTCGCATCGTGAGAGCCGGACTGGTTCTCCTTCTCTCCACACTGGCGATCGTGATCCCGGCAAGTCCCGCCCATGCCGATGCCACCGTCACCGTTTCGGTTCCGAGCGGCCTTCCCTTGAACGTCCGCTCGACACCGAGCGTCAGCGCGTCCGTCGTCGGCAGTCTCGCCAACGGCAGTCGTGTGACGATCTCGTGCTACGCCCACGGTGACACCGTCGACGGCATCGGCGGCCTCACGAACATCTGGAACAAGCTCCCCGCCGGAGGGTGGGTCAGCGACGGCTTCCTGGAGACCGGTTCGAACGGCCCCGTCGTGCCGGCGTGTTCGTCCGGCGGAGCTCCGTTCAAACTGCCCTACCGAGCGGGAACCGCTCACACGATCACTCAGACACCCGGAAGCGGCTTCTCCCACAACGACGATTACAACCGGCACGCCGTCGACTTCGCGATGCCCACGGGCACGCCGATCGTGGCCTCTGCCGCAGGGACCGTCTACTTCGAAGGTTGGACGAACGGTGGAGGCATCATGGCGCTCATCGACCACGGCAACAACCGATGCAGCCAGTACGCCCACCTCAACTCCACGATCATCAACACCGGACAGCATGTCGCCCAAGGGCAGCAGATCGGAACATCCGGTGCCACGGGAAACGTGACCGGCCCGCACCTGCACTGGAACATCGTCTACTGCAACAGCCACATCAGCCGCGAGATACCGAACTCCGTCGAACGTGGGACGAGCTACCCGACCGGCCTCGCCCCCGTCAGTCGCAACGGCTGATAATAGACCATAGTGGAACTCCACTGTAGCTTTTGGAGGGAATCGACCATGTCATTTCGTAGCGGCGGACGCCGTCTCCGTGTCATCACGGTCATCGCGGCGGCAGCCGTCGCATTCGGGCTCGGCACTTCTACCGCGACAGCCGAACCCACGCCGGTTGTGTCGAGCCACGAAGCCAACGCCGAACGGCTCGGCATCCAATGCACCGTTCCTCCGAATCATGATCCGGCCATCATTCGGCAGCTCTACTCCATCGGGCAGAGCCGCGGCGTCACCAGCAAGGTCATGCTCGCGATGTTCGAGGCAGGTTGGGTCGAGTCGCACATGCAGAACCTCAACTGCGGTGACCGCGACTCGCTCGGCGTGTTCCAGCAGCGCCCCAGCCAAGGCTGGTGCACCCCGGCATCGCTGTGCCTGGACGTCGCCCACGCCACCAACAAGTTCCTCGACCAGGCGATCCCCAACGACCGCAACAACCCCGGCTACACGGCCGGACGACTGGCGCAGAGCGTCCAACGCTCAGCGTACCCCGAGCGATACGACCAGGCCGAGAGCAAGGCTCGCGCGCTGATCGCCGAGGCCAGCGGAGGGACCCCACCGCCGGGACAGTCGTGGCCGACAATCCGGGTCGGCAGCACCGGTGCCGACGTGACCGCCGGGCAGTACCTCCTGAGCGCGAGAGGTCACGCGACGACGGCCGACGGACAGTTCGGTCCCGCCACCAACACCTCGGTCAAGGCGTTCCAATCCTCCAAGGGCTTGGCAGTCGACGGTGTCGTCGGGCCACAGACGTGGTCCGCCCTGATCGTCACCGTGTCGCAAGGATCGAACGGCAGCGCGGTGAAGGCCGTGCAGACACAGCTCAACCACCTCGGTGCGTCACTCGCCGTCGACGGGGACTTCGGCAGCCTGACCACCACGGCCGTTCGGAACTTCCAGCGACAAGCGGGTCTCACGGTCGACGGCGTCGTCGGCCCACAGACCTGGCGCGCACTCCTGTCCCGCTGATCGCCACTGTCGACCCGCCCGGGCCGGGGATNNCGTCCGGGCCGTTGCGGCCTGTGCTGAGCATTCGCCCCGCCGTCCGACCAGTGACGATGATCCGGATGCGAACGGCCACTCGGTCGATGTTCTCACCCCAGAAGCGCTACACAGTCGCAAGGATGCATCTGTCTCCTGGCTCGAACCGGGCACCGTGGACTATCGATAGTGGATTTGGGACCGGCATGGACTTTCAATCGGCGCCAACGGTTTCAGTCGGATGCGTCTCATCATTCGCACCGACATGGAGGAAGGTGCGGGGCGCCATTTCGAACACTGTGGACTTACTGTCCGGGGTCCATGGTCGTTCGAACGTTTCTCCAAGGCGGAAGCCTTGGCATCGTCTTCGCGGGTTGCGGCGAGTTCCTGGTCGGGGTTTACCTTCTGAGCTCCCGCGGACCCAGATCGTTGGCAAAGACTCCGGGGGTTGGATCGGAGACCGAAGCCGAGGCCGTCAAGCTGATTTCACGAGCCTAGGGGGCGGAGGCAGTCGGAGGCAGCCGCGGCGTGGGGATCTCGTTCGGCACTCTGTTGTGGACGCTCTGATGCATGTGGAGCCGTGGTTGACATCCTGGCAGGACGCTCTGCTGCATTTGCCGCTCGGTTGATGGTGAGAACCCTGACCATCAAAGGCTTCACACTCGTCCACTTTGATTCTGGTGAATCCGTCTGTGGGGTGCGTGGAGCACCGGGGTCGTGGCGCCATTGGCGACGATCGCGAGACGGCCATGTTCGGGCCGAGCGCGTCCTCTGTGGCCATAACTCATAAGACTGTCTAATTGGACGATCACCGATCCGGTTGAGTCGTGGCGGTTCGGCGTTCGCGGGCGGCCTTTGGGTGTCGTTTCGACCGCGCCGACGCGCTGGCGACCGAACGCTGGTCGGTCTGACTTAACAGATGATCACTTTGAGTTGATCTTGAAACACTGAAAGTCACTCGTTTGGGTGATTTCTATCTGTATGGGCGATTGATACCGTTATCGGCGGCTTACCCAACTATGCGAATGGACGGTGGGATGCAGTGACGGTGACAGGACCGCCTGAACCCGGAACGCAGAACGACGAGAATCCACAACTGGCACTGGGCACGGCCGCGGCGCGAAACCTCGCGACCACGACCAAGTCCGTGCCCCAGATGCAGGCGATATCCTCACGATGGCTGCTGCGCAAGCTGCCATGGGTGCAGGTGTCCGGCGGGACGTACCGCGTCAACCGCCGACTGAGCTACCTCGTGGGCGACGGATTGGTGACCTTCACCAACGTCGGCTCCGACATCGACGTCGTACCGGCCGAGCTGCGTGAGCTGGCGCTGCTGCGTGACGTCGAGGACCCCGAGACGCTCGGCGCCATCGCCGAGCGGTTCACCCAGCACGAGTTCGAACCCGACCAAGTCATCGTCGAGTCCGGTTCACGGTGCGACAACGTGTACCTGATCGCACGCGGCAAGGTCAGCAAACTCGCGGAGGGCGCCTACGGCGGCACCGTCCAGACTGGGGTGCTCGCCGACGGCGAGTTCTTCGGCGAGAGTGCGCTCATCGACCCGGACGGCACCTGGGAGTTCACCGCCAAGGCGATGACCAGCGTGACGGTGCTCGAACTGCCTCGACGGGCATTCGAGGAACTGGTGGATCGGTCCGACGCGCTGAGCGCGGCGGTCGAGAATGCCAAGGATCGGATTCGCCAGCCGCAGAACCGAAAGGGCGAAGCGGAGATCGCGATCTCGTCGGGGCACGTCGGCGAACCGGTCCTCCCCGGAACCTACGTCGACTACGACACGGCGCCGCGAGAGTACGAGCTCAGCGTCGCGCAGACCGTCCTCCGGGTCCACAGCAGGGTGGCGGACCTGTTCAACGACCCGATGAACCAGCTCGAGCAGCAGCTGCGACTGACCGTCGAGGCGTTGCGCGAGCGGCAGGAGAACCAGCTGGTCAACAACCGCGAGTTCGGTTTGCTGCACAACGCGGATCTCAAGCAGCGCATCAACACGCGGACCGGCCCGCCGACTCCCGACGACTTCGACGAGCTGCTCAGCATGCGTCGTCGTACGAAGTTCTTCCTCGCACATCCCAAGGCGATCGCCGCCTTCTCCCGGGAATGCACCGCGCGCGGCATCTACCCGACACCGGTCGAAGTGGACGGAAGTCATGTCCCGGCGTGGCGCGGGGTACCGATCTACCCGTGCGGAAAGCTGCCGATTTCCGACCGCAACACGACGTCGATCCTCGCCATGCGCACCGGCGAAGAGGACCAGGGCGTCATCGGCCTCCACCAGACCGGAATCCCGGACGAATACCAGCCGAGTTTGAACGTGCGGTTCATGGGCGTCAGCGAGCAGGCGATCATGTCCTACCTCGTCAGCGTCTACTTCTCCGCAGCGGTGCTGGTCCCGGACGCACTCGGTGTGCTGGACGCCGTCGAGCTGTCGAACTGACGGTAATGGCTATCGACGACGCGGCCGCGCTCACCGCAATACTGCTCGCCGACACCTCGTCCGCACCCAGCGTCGACCTGGCGAAGGTCATCGAAGAGACGGGGCGGCCGCCGCTGGCCTCGGCCGTACGTGGATTCATCGGCGGCATCGGCACTTCCGCACTGCGATTCCCCGCGCTCCTGGCCGAGCCGGAGACCACGAAGGACGGAGAGTCCGGCGACGACATGCCGGAACTGTTCTGTCCCGGTCCGTTGCGGGACGATCCGGCGCTGGGCAAGGAGGTCAACGACCGGCTGGTCGCCTGGGCCGAGGAGGTGGGCATCTATCCGGGGCGGCTGGATCGACTGCGGTCCTGCGACTTCGGTCGGCTGATCATGCTCACCCACCCGGCCACTGACGACCCGGATAGGCTGCTCGCCGCGGCAAAGTGCGTGGTGGCCGAATGGGCGGCCGACGACTACTACGTCGACGAGGTGGATCTCGGGGCTGATCCACGCGTGGTCGGATCACGGTTGGCATTGCTGCACGCGGTGGTCGACCCGGCGCCGCTGCTGGAGCCGTATTCGTCGCAATTGGACGAATTCCGGGAGGTCGAACCGATCGCCAAGGCCTTCCGCAGCGCCATGCGGCACCTGGTTCGATACACGTCGACGGCGCAGCTCGCGCGGTTCCAGCACCAGATGTCGATCTTGTTCGTGGCATGGAATCAGGAAGCCGACTGGAACGCGAACCGCCGGACGCCGCCGGTGTGGGAGTACCTGGTTCAGAGGCATCTGAACAGTTACCTGCCACCGATGATCCTCGTCGACGTCCTGGCCGGCTACGAGCTGTCGTCGACGGAGTTCTACGACCCGAGGGTCCGTCGCGCGTTCACCATGGCCGGTGCCGCCAACGTGCTGCTGAACGACCTGTACTCGGCCGACTTCGAATCCGAGAACGATTACAACCTTCCGCGCGTGATCGCGGCCGAAGAGGGCTGCTCGCACAAGGAGGCGCTCAAACGCACCGTGGAGATCCACAATGAACTGATGCGGACGTTCGTGGCCGAAGCCGCCGCGTTGTCCGCAGTGGGTACTCCGACCCTGCGGAGATTCTTCGCAGACACATGGGCGTGGCTGGGCGGCAGTCGTGAATGGCATGCGACGACCGCCCGCTATCGCAACGAAGCAACAACCGAAGGGAAACAACAATGACCACCTCGACCAAGCCTCTCGTCCTGCGCAGCGACTACCAGAGGTCGGTCGCCGACTACTGGAACAACGAGCAGGACCCGGTGAACCTGCGGCTGGGTGACGTCGACGGCCTGTACCACCACCACTACGGCCTCGGTGACTACGACCCGAGCGTGTTGACCAGAGGGGACGACGCGGTCATCGCGGAGATGCACCGCCTGGAGACCGCGCAGGCGAACGTGCTGCTCGACCAGTTCGGTGACGTCGGACCTCAGGACAAACTGCTCGACGCCGGTTGTGGCCGCGGCGGCTCGAGCATCATGGCCAACGCCCGGTTCGGTTGCCAGGTGGACGGAGTGACGATCTCCGAGACGCAGGCGGCGTTCGCCAATGAGCAGGCGCGGCTGCGCGGCGTGGACGATTCAGTGCGGTACCACTTCCGCAACATGCTGGACACCGGCTTCGAAACCGGCTCGCGACGCGGCATCTGGAACAACGAGTCGACGATGTACGTCAACCTGTACGACCTTTTCGCCGAGCACGGCAGGCAGCTCGCGCGCGGTGGTCGGTACGTGTGCATCACCGGCTGCTCCAACGACGTCACCGGAGGTCGGTCGAAGGCGGTCAGCAAGATCGACGAGCACTACACCTGCAACATTCACCCGCGCAGCGACTACTTCGGGGCGCTCGCGGCGAACAACCTGGTCCCGATCAGCGTCGTCGACCTGACCGCGTCGACGATTCCGTACTGGGAGTTGCGGGCGAAGTCGTCGGTGGCCACGGGCATCGAGGAGGCCTTCCTGACCGCGTACCGGGAGGGGAGCTTCCACTACCTGATGATCGTCGCGGACCGGGTATGAGCTGGAACGGCGGCGCTCAGCGTCTCGACGCGACGGCGGTCGAAGAGGTCGTCCTCCTTGACTCGGACGGGGGTCGAATCGGGACCGCCGACAAGTCGACCGTCCATCATCGAGACACACCGCTTCATCTGGCGTTCTCCGCGTATGTCTTCAACTCGCGCAGGGAGTTGTTGTTGACCCGGCGGGCCGCGACGAAGCGGACCTGGCCGAATGTCTGGACGAACAGCTGCTGCGGCCATCCACTGCCGGGTGAACCGCTCCCGTCCGCAGTCGCCAGGCGGTTGGGTGACGAGTTGGGGTTGACCGCGACGGCGATCGACCTGGTGCTTCCCCGGTTCCGATACCGTGCCGAGATGTCGAACGGTGTCGTGGAGAACGAGCTGTGCCCGGTGTACCGGGTGCGGACCGAGATGGAACCGACACCGCGACTCGACGAGGTGTCCGAGACGCGATGGATTCACTGGGACGACTTCGTCGGTGCCGTGTTCTCCGACGAGTTCACCGTCTCGCCATGGTGTGCCGAACAAATGCGGGCGCTCACCGAGTTGGCGGGTGGTCCCGACGACTGGCAGGTGGCCGCTCAGGCGGAACTGCCGCCCGCCGCCCGCTTGACCAGCGAGTGACGAACAGTCGAGATTAGACACAGCACGCATTCCCACGCCAGGGGTACTCCCCCTGGCGTGGGGCTCGCATTGGCGGCTCCGGTGGCGGTGGCTGTTTCGACGGCCCGGGCCCCTACGCTTCGCGGCGTCAGACGTCGGTACCGATCGTGGAACCGCCGCACTACCACGGAGATCAATCCACTGTGCTATGTCTGAATCCTGGCGGTCTCCGAGCAAGCAGTCACAAAACCGTGGGTAAACGAGCGCTTGCTCGGCCGAAACGTGGCTCAGGATCGTGGGCCGGCGGCCTGGGATCTGGCGCGGAGTGTGTCCACGCCGGGGCCGGTGAGGTCGTCGCAGTACGTCTCGCGGCCCGCCATGGCCATGACGAGCGCGATCGTCGGGCCGCTCACCTGTGGTCCCACGCCGGTGGAGAACGGGCCGTCGACGGCTTCGAGGTGAAGGCCGTGGATCGCCTTCTTGCTGGCGACGGTGAAGTTGGTCCGGGCGAGGAACCGGGCCAGATGCGTGGTCATGACGATGGGCGGCGTGTACGCGATTCCCAGCGGGCGAAGGATGTCCTGACTGTGCACGACGACTTCACCCAACCACGCCTCGGACGGCCCGAACGGGGAGGTCGTGCTCGTGAGGATGTTGTGGAACTTCGCCAGCGTCTCCGCGGGTGTGGCACCTCGTTGCTCGACCATGCGGCGGGCGTTGTGCTCGTCGAAGTCGAACCGGGCACGGATGACACTGCCCATCCATCGCAGCGGGCCCGATGACGCGGCGGCCGTGAGGTGAGCGACGACCTGCTCCACGGACCAGTCGCCGCACAGCGAAGGCTGTGCCCACTGCGCGTCGGTCAGGGAGTCGAGGCGGTTGGCCAAGGCGACTCGTTCGGTCTGGGTGGCGGCACGGACGTCGAATGGGTTCCTGCGTGAGGGATCGCTCGATCTGGCCATCAGCCCAGTGTGCCAGCACCCACCGACGGAACCGCCGAGTCCGCGAAGTACGGCGGCCGAGACCCCAGGCCTGACCGCCCCGGGAAGTCGAGTGTCGCCGGTCGTGGTTCGGGCTCGACATTCCGCCCCCGCATTCGCTTATGGATCCGGCGGAAGGTTTGCGGTGGAAAGGTACTGTGCGGCGGCATCGTTGTCGTCTCGGACGGCCGGATTGAAAGAGACCTTCTCGGTGGATGGAACTCGCGTGCTCGGTGGTCGCTATCGTTTGTTGAACCGGCTCGGTGCCGGTGGCATGGGCGAGGTCTGGAAGGCCGACGACACCCTGCTTCATCGTGACGTCGCGATCAAGACGCTCCATCCGAACCTCGCCGCTCAGGACGCGTTCCGCGATCGTTTCCAGCGGGAGGCCAGGACCGTCGCCGCGTTGCGGCATCCCGGCATAGTGGACCTGTTCGACATTTGCGAGGAGCGCTCCCCGGACGGGGTGATGACGTCCTATCTCGTCATGGAGTACGTCTCAGGACGGTCCCTGTCATCGATCCTCGACGAGTTCGCGCCGTTGACGGTCGAGGAGACGTTCAGCGTCATCGGTAGCGTCGCCGAGGCGCTCGCGGCGGCGCACGCGTCGGGTGTCGTTCACCGAGACATCAAGCCGGACAACATTTTGGTCCACCGCGACGGCTCCGCCACGATCGTCGACTTCGGAATCGCTCGAAAGCAAGGGGACGCTTCGTTGACGACGACCGGAGCGGTCATGTGCACGGTCACCTACGCGTCCCCGGAACAGCTTCAGGGGCAAGCGCTCACGGGGGCGTCCGACCTGTACTCCCTGGGCGTGATCGCCTACGAGTGCCTGGCCGGGGCCGCGCCGTTCGACCGATCCAGTCCTGCGGCCGTCATCGCGGGGCACTTGAACGACGCGCCGCCCGCGCTGCCCGGAGGCATCCCGTCCGCCGTGGCCGACCTGGTCGCCAGGGCTCTCGAAAAGGACGCTCGTGATCGTTTTCCGGACGCCTCGGGGTTCGCTCGAGCGTGCGAGTCCGTCCTGGGCCGACGCAGGGATCCCGGTGCGGACTACCGCCGGATCACGGTCCCGCTGCCCGTCACACCAACGGCGATCGCACCGATACCGCAGCCGGTTCCAGTTCCGGGTTCGGCTTCCACTGATGATCGTTCCCGACCGAGGCGCCGCTGGCTCACGTTCGGCCTTGCCGCCGTCGCGGTCGTCGCGGGAACCGCGAGCGCGATCGTGTGGTGGCCGGCCTCGAACGGTGCGGACGCCGACGATGGACGGGATGGGCGGTCGTCGTCCGACGACTCACCCGTTCCCGAGCCGACCGGGGCCGTCGAGCGGCCCGCCGATTCGGTTCTCGTGAACGCGTCCAGTCTGGATTGTCTGCTCCCGATCGACGGGGACGGCAACTCGGTCCTTCACATGGGCCTTTGTGATGGATCCACCGACGAGACGTTCCGGTTCGACCCCGCCGGGGAGCACACGGCGATCGCGTACACCGATCCCGGCACGAGCACGGAATGGTGCGTCATGTGGAATCCTCGGGCGGAAGCCCTCCAGTCCACATTGTGCGAAACGGTCGACGACGCGAATGCCTGGGACTTCACGTTCGTGGGAGTCGAGGACGGTGTGGACGTGTGGCACGTTCGCAGTGTTCGGGATCCCGAGGTCTGCCTGGGCGAGTCCGAAGAGGTCACCGCCGTGTCCTGCGACGTCGACGATCGCGCTCAGCTGTGGCGAACCACCCAGGGAACGTGAACGGGTCTCGTCGTCGGGAAACAAGGTTGACGCGGGAGTCGAACTCGGTCAGCCTCTGTTAGGACACATCGGACGCCTCAGGCGTTCCGTTCGTCGATGAGGAGACGGTATGAACGACCACGCACTGCGGCCGCCGACACCTGAGCGGGTGCACATGGCGATTTCGGAGTTGTGCCGATGGCCGATGTGAAACGGGTGCTCGAAAGGCAGCTGTCGACCTCTTGGGGGCTCCTCGAATACCATCTGCAGCGGCTGCGTGACGACGATCTGTTCCGCGAGCCCGCCGAAACGCACTGGACGATGCGCAAAGTGGATGGAAGGTGGGTCGCCGATTGGGCCGAGGTCGAGCCCGATCCCGTTCCCGCGCCCACGGTCGCGTGGCTGACCTGGCACATTGGCTGGTGGTGGAGCACGGCACTCGCCGACCTGGAACAGCGCGAGATCCCGCGACGTGAGGACGTCGAGTGGCCGGGAGACGCCGCGTCGATCGTCGAGTGGTTCGCGGGCATCCATCGGGCGTGGACGGTTGCCGTGGCGGCCACCGATCGCCTCGATGAGGTTTCCATGTTCCCGTGGCCGGTGGAGGCGGGTTTGACCGTCGCCGACCAGTGCGCCTGGGTGAACGTCGAACTCATGAAGAACGGCGCGGAGATCGGCCAGGCGCTGATTCTTCGCCGGGCCGATCACCAACTCCGATGACCGGGGGCGCCATCTCGTCGCCATGACCTCCAGGTAACGGGGGGCTATGGGCGGAGGCGGTGCTCGTAGGCGTAGACGACCATTTGGACGCGATCGCGCAACTCGAGTTTGCGCAGGATCGCTCCAATGTGAGTCTTGACCGTCGACTCGGACAGGAACAGCCTGCCCGCGATCTCGGCGTTGGACATTCCCTCGGCGGTGGCCGCGAACACCTTCCGTTCGCGCTCGGTGAGCTGTGCGTACGCGTGCGGTATCGGCGTCGGCGGGGCCTGATCCAGGATCGCGGTGAGGTCCTGGGACGCCAGCACGCTCCCGCCCGAGTGAACCGTTCGAATCGTCTCGCAGACGAACTGAGGCGTGCTCACCTTCAGCAGGAAGCCCACGGCGCCGTACCGGATTGCTTGGGCGGCATGAGGATCCAGCTCGAAGGTGGTCAGCATGATGACCCGTGGCCGGGACGGGGTCGGTGCGCCGGAGTGGAAAAGCCGCCGCGTCGCCTCGACGCCGTCCATCGGGCTCATCTGGACGTCCATCAGCACGACGTCGGGATCGGTGGCGGCGATCATGTCGAGTGCTTCGCGTCCGTCCGCCGCCTGTCCGACGACGGTCATGTCGTCCTGCGCGTCGATGATGACGGTCAGCCCCGAACGGAACAGATGCTGATCATCCACAAGGGCGATTCGGATGGGGGCGATGGTGTTCATTGTGAGTCCTCGGCGGGGTTCAGCGGAAGCACCGCCGAAGCCGTGAAACGGGGTCGGCCGTCGCCTCCCGGATTGACTTCAACGTGCAGGGTGCCACCGATGGCGGCGACCCGCTCCCGCATGCCCGTTATTCCACGTCCGCTCTCGGCGGTTCGGGCGGACGGATCGAAGTCGTTCTCCACGGTGAAGGCGTAGGTGCGGTAGGTCCACGCCCGCATGATCCGGATCGGCGACGTCGGTGCGGCGTGCCGTAGCGCGTTCGTGAGCATCTCCTGCATGACGCGGTATGCCACCTTCGCGACCTGCGGGGGGACTGTGCGCGCGGCACCGTGATCGTCCCTCTCGACGAGACGACCCGCGTCTCTGATGGAGTCGACGAGTTCCGTCACTTGGGCTTCGTGAACGGGGATGTCACCGGTCGCGTCGGTGGTTCGGGACAGCACGTCCTGGATGTTCATCAGCGAACGGCGGGCGGTGGTGGCGATGTTGGCGGTCGCCTCCCGAATGCGCGGAACCTCGCCGTCGGGTGTGAAACCGATCGAGTCGGCCTGCGCGATGATCACCGCCAGGGAGTGCCCCACGATGTCGTGGACGTCCCTCGCCAGGCTGGCGTTCTCCGCCCGCAACCGAGCGAGTTCCCGGGCCTGGTCGGCGTCGTGTCGGGCCTCCCGCTGCCGCAGCTCGGCGATGTCCTTCTGTTTGACGAAGCGGACGATGACGCCGATGACCCACGGCGTCGCCAACGGCACCGCCAGACTCAACCCGAACGGGATCAGCCTGGAGAGCAGGAAGGAATCACGGCCCGGGGCGCCGATGACATCCACATCGAGGAGTGCCCATGAGCCAATCCCGACGAGGTACGCGGCGCCGACGAGGATTCCGACGACGATGCTGACGCCGCTCAGGGCCACCATGAGCCGGGAACCGTGGCGGGCCGCCGCGTACGCCACGATCGGCGCCGCGAGTTGCACCAGGAACAGGTCGCGAAGGGTGAAGACCTGGATGATGGAGGACGCCCACACCAGCGCCATGGCCATGCCGGGCGCCGTCCGCGCGCACGCCACGGCGAGCACGGCGGGAACGAGGATCGCGAGCAGGACGCTGAGACTCGCCGGGGACAGCGGTAGCCACCACGCCGTCGGGTCGACGGTCGGCACCAGCACCGCGAAGCAGACCGCGACCGCGATGTCGACATGCCTGGATGGGGACGGGTCGTCGGAGCTGTTGGACGGGCCGGGGAAGGCGCCATGGACCGCGTGACTGCCCGGCGTCTGATACCGCGCGCCGGTCAGCGGCGTCACCGGCATCTCGTCAACGTGTCCCACGGATAGGCACCATAGGGTACGGACGCACGTCAGCGCTGGTCAGTACGGGTGTGGAGGACGTCGGCCACGGCATGGCGGCGTCGATGAGCGCGTCGAGCAACGCCGAGTAGGGCAGGCCGTCGGCGGCGAACATGCGAGGGACCTGGGAGGCGGCGGTCAGACCCGGCGCCGTGTTGACCTCGTTGAGAACGAGCTCCTCACCGGCAAGGAAGAAGTCGAACCTCGCCACTCCCGCGCAACCGAGGAGCCGGTACAGCCGGTCGGCGTGCTCGCGCAGCCGCGCGGCCGCGCCGACGGGAAGCGGTGCCGGGACCACGAAGGTCGCGCCGCCGTCGTACTTCTCCGCCGTGTCGAAGAACTCGGCCGAGCCGACCAGGATCTCCAACGGGGGACTGATCCGTCGCTCGCCGTCGTGCGTGGTGAAGACGGCGATGTCGACTTCGCGGCCACGGATCTGCTCCTCGACGAGAACGTGCCGATCGAACCGGGCCGCGACGTCGATCGCCTCCGCGAGCTCGTGCCAGGCGGAAACCCGGGTCACCCCGTAACTGGAGCCCTCGCGGTTGGGCTTGACGAACAGGGGCGGTCGGAGACCGTGCCCGTCGGGCAGCCGGGCGCCCTCACGGTCACTGTCCACAAGAACACCCGGAGCGACGCTGATCCCGGCGTCCACGGCGAGCAGCTTGGTCAGGTGCTTGTCCATCGCCACCGCGCCGGCACGGACACCGGAACCGACGTACGGCGTCCCGCTCAGGTCGAGCAGCGCCGCCAGCGTGCCGTCCTCGCCGGTTCGCCCGTGGATCAACGGAAACACGACGTCGGCACGACGCATGAGCCGGACGACGTCCTCCACCTGGTGAAGGAACGCGTCGCCCGTGTCGTCGTACCAACGCCCGTCGCGGCCGAGCGTCACGGCGGTCTGTCGGTACCGCGCGGGATCCAGGTGCGCGGTCACCGACGCCGCCGACGCCAGCGAGACGTCGTGTTCGGCACCTTGCCCACCCGTCAGGATGAGCACGTCGATCGGTTCAGCAGAGACTGTCATGGCGTCCTTCTGTGCGGTTGACGGTGTTGACGCGGCCGCCGTGCCGTGCCGGTCGATTGCTGGGGTGGACGGGTCTGGTGCGACGGGTGATCCGCGAGCCGAGCCGGGTCATCAGCTCGTGCTCGATCGTGTGGCACCAGTCGGCCCACTCGGTCATGGTCGGTTCGCCGTTTCCTCCGGGACCGAAGACGGTGGCCGTGTCGCCGACACGAACCGGCAGATCGCCGACGTCGATGACGATCTGATCCATCGACACCGCCCCGACGATCGGGCATCGACGCCCCGACACCTGCACCTGCGCGGTGTTCGCGGCGCTCGGGGGGATGCCGTCGGCGTAACCCAGTGGGAGCAGCGCGAGCCTTGTCTCCGAGGCGACGCTGTGGGAGTGTCCATAGCCGACGGCCGTGCCCCGTGGGACGTCGCGCACCGTCGCCACCGGAGCGGTCAAAGTCAACGCGTGCCGCAGCCGGTTCCGCCGAGCCGGGTCGATGCCGTACAGGCCCGCGCCGACGCGCACCAGGTCGAACCGAGCACCCGGAATGTCCAAAGTGGCCGCTGTCGCGGCGATGTGCCGCAGGCTCGGCGACAGGCCCCGATCTCGAGCGACGCGCGTCGCCTTGTCGAACCGGGCGAGCGCCTCGACGTTGGCCGGATGCGTCGGATCGTGAGCGCAGGCCAAGTGACTCATGATCCCGGACACCGCAACGGTTCCCCGGCGCTCCAGGGTCGCCGCACGTCGGCACAGTCGCGGCCAGTCCGTGGGGGAGGCGCCCTCGCGGTTCATTCCCGTGTCGGCGAACAGATGCACCCGCGCCGTTCTGTTCACCGCGGAGGCCGCCTCGGATACGCGGTCGAGGAGCTCGACGCCGTTGACCGCCAACTCGACGTCCGCCGCGACGGCCGTGGAGAAGTCGGCGTCGATCGTGTTCAACCAGCTCAGGATCGGCGCGGTGATGCCGTCCGCTCGCAGCTCGAGTGCCTCACCGACGCCGGTCACCCCGAGCCGCGAGGCACCGTGGGCGAGTGCCGTGCGAGCGACGTCCGCCGCTCCGTGCCCGAAGCCGTCTGCCTTCACGACGGCCATGAATCCGGGTGATGTCGCGCCGAAGCGCCTGGCGTTGGACGCGATCGCCGTCAGGTCGATCGTCAGAACCGCGCCGTTCATTCGGTCGGCCGAGCTGCGCAGGGGCCGTAGATCGCGTGGGCCGCGCCGGTGCGGTGCGCCCAGTAGCGGTCGCCGTAACTGAAGTGCCACCACTCGGTCGGATAGTTCACGAAGCCGACGGATTCGAGCGCCGTGGTCAGCGTGTCGCGGTTGCGCCGCGCCACGGCGTCGACGATCGCCTCGGTGTAACACGCGCCGTCGCTGGCCTCGGGCGTGGCGTCGATGGGGGTGCCCATCCACAGTTGCTCACCAGTGGAATCCTCGATGGTGATGTCGACGGCGGCGCCCGCGACGTGCGGAGCCACCCCGATCGGGGACACGAACCGGCTCGACAGTCGTTCCAGTTCGGACCTTGACGCATCCGGGTGTTCGGTCTGGAGGAACGCGGTGTACGCGGTGATGATCTCCTGCTGCGCTGCGGCCGAACGATGGCCCTCCGAGACGACGAAGCGCAGTCCGTCCGGCAGCGTCTGCTGTGCTTCGCTCAGTCGACGCGCGACCCCGAGCCGGGCCAGGCGACCGAGCTCTCCCGTCCCCGGAAGGCAGCGGATTCCGTGATCGGCCAGGCGTACCAGCGGTTCACCGCAGTCCAGGACGGGAAGTCGGGTGATGTCGGGGTCGGCGAGCAAGGTGAACGTCACGACGGCTCCTGTGGCGAGCGGGATGGATTGCCTCGACGGTACGAAGCGGCGCGGTCTCCCGACCTCGATCTGAGGTGCCGAACCCTTGGCGTCGAGTACCGTGTTCGCCGTGCGAAGTCAGCCGTTCGATGGGCGGTGGACCCACCGTTCCGGTCTCCGACCAGCGGATTCGGACGAGTGGAAGCGAGCGGCACCATCGGATGAGTGGGCCGGTATCGCCGCCGGAGGTCCGCCGACCGCGANCACGACGGTCGCGGTCGGCGGAGCGTTCAGTCGATCCGCGCGTCGACCGACGCCTCAGGATTCATAGTGGATAGTCGCCTGTGGAGGATCATTGCGCCCCACAGGGCGGCGGCCACCAATACGAGGGCGGCGCTCACCATGAGCGGTCCCGTCAATCCGACCGCCCCGATGGCGTAGCCGCCCAGGACCGGACCGCACATCGCGCCGAGATTGAGCGCGACGGTCGCGAACGACCCGCTCATCGTCGGAGCACCCGCCGCCGCTGCCATCGAGCGGGCGATCAGCGTGCTGCCGAGCGCGAAGGAGAGCGCCCCCTGGAGGAACGACAACACCCACGGCAGCAACGGATCGTTGGCGACGACCGTCCACAGCGCCCAGCCCGCCAGCAGCGCAGGCGTCGTGACGGCGATGACCCGCCGCGATTGCTTGTCGGCGAGGCGACCCGCCGTCGAGACTCCGATGAACGCCCCCACTCCGAAGAGCGCCAAGAGGAACGGGATCAACGACGAATCCATGCCGGCCTCACGCGTCACGATCGGCGTGAGGAACGTGAAGGCGCAGAAGGTCGCGCCGTTGACCAGGACCGCGAGTCCGAGGTTCGTTCGGAGGTTTCGCGACCGCAACGTGCGCAGCTCCGCGTGGAGCCTCGGTGCCGCCTGAGGGTCGGTGGCACCGAGTCGTCGTGGCGCCAGGAGGACGACCGCGACGAGCGCGGCCGTCGACAGTCCGGCTATCGCCCACAACGCGGACCGCCATCCCCAGACGTCGCCGATCAGCGCCCCCACCGGAACACCGGCGATCAATGACAGCGTGGTGCCACTGAGGATGACGGCGAGCGCGCGCCCTCGGGAGTGGGCGGGAACGACGGCGGTGACGGTGGACAGTGCGACGGCGAGAAAGCCCGCGTTCGCGAAGGCCGACACGACCCGGCTCGCGAACAGCACACCGAAGTGATCCGTGACGGCGCCGATCGCGTGCATGGCGATGAACAGGACGAGGAAACTCGACAGTGTCCACCGGGGCGGGAGGCGGCGTCCCAGGGCCGCCATCAGGGGCGCCCCGACGACCATGCCAACCGCGAACCCCGAGGTCAGCAGACCCGCGTGGGCGATGGAGACGCCGAGATCGGCGGAGATTCCGGGGATGAGACCGGCGAGGACGAATTCCGAGGTTCCCTGGGCGAATACGGCCACGGCGAGCAGGTAGAGCAAAAAGGGCATGAAGGTCTCCGAAGCGAGAAGGAAGTGAGGCGGCGAAAGCCGACACCACGGTGCTTCGGATGCGGGTGAGCGTCGTTTGACGGACGTGGATCGGGGCGGACCTCGATGGGTCCCGCGCGCGATGGCATTCGGGGCTACCGGGGTGCCGACAGCCCGATCTTGGACGCTTCGGGGGAGTTCACGCCGTCAGGCTAACAGCGCCGTCGACGTGCGGTCCTCGCGAGTCGCACGCACGGAATCGGCCACGTCGCTTCGCCTCACGGCCCGGCGGTACTTCGATCCCGGGTATCGCACGGGGAGGCGTGAGCCGCTCCACATGGACCGACCGCCAAACGCGAGTATCAGACTCGTGTTTGTTAGCGTCCAGGTGTGCGATTGACAAGGTTCACGGATCTCGCGTTGCGCGCGGTCATGCGGTTGGCCGTCTCCGAGGCCGACGACCCCCTCACCACGCGAGAGGTCTCCGAGGCCGTCGGGGTGCCGCACGCGCACATGGCGAAGGTCGTCACGCGACTTCAACACCTCGGCGTCCTGGACGCTCGACGGGGACGCGGCGGCGGGCTCGGGCTGACCGAGCTTGGTCGTGGTGCCTCGATCGGTTGGCTGGTAAGGGAACTCGAAGGCGACGGCGAGGTCGTCGTCTGCGACGGCGAGACGCCGTGCCCGCTGCGGGGCGCGTGCAGGCTTCGCGGGGCCCTGCGCGCGGCACAGGAGGCGTTCTACGCGTCGCTCGATCCGTTGACGGTGTCCGATCTGGTGGCCTCTCCGACGGGGCCGGTCCTCGTCGGGCTCCTCGGCCGCCGTCCCGAATAGTCCAGCCCCGGTCGAACGGCCGTCGCGTGGATTTAAATGCGTATCTGTAATTCCATATAAGGAGTGCTCGTGCTGTCCCCTCAGTCCATCCCCGTCGTCCGAGCCACCCTGCCGGTCATCGGCGCGGCCATCGACGAGATCGCGGAACTGTTCTACGCCAAGCTCTTCGCCGACCGTCCCGAACTGCTGCGCGACGTCTTCAACCGCGGCAACCAGGCCAACGGCGAGCAGCGAAGGGCCCTGGCCGGTTCGATCGCGGCGTTCGCGGCAATGCTCGTGAACGACCCCGACACTCGACCGGACGTGATGCTCGCCCGGATCGCGAACAAGCACGCCTCGCTCGGTATCACGGCGAGCCAGTACAAGCTCGTACATCGGCACCTCTTCGCGGCGATCGGCGAGGTCCTCGGCGAGGCGGTCACCGAGGCCGTCGCCGCCGCATGGGACGAGGTCTACTGGCTGATGGCCAACTCCCTGATCGCCCTGGAGTCCCGCCTCTACCGGGCGGCGAACGTCGCCGACGGAGAGATCTGGCGTCAGATGACGATCGTCGAACATCGATCGGAGACCTCGGACGTCACGTCCTTCGCTCTGGTGCGGACGGACGGGGAACCCGCGGGGGACTATCAACCCGGTCAATATGTGAGCGTCCAGGTCGAACTGCCGGACGGCGCTCGCCAGATCCGCCAGTACAGCTTGTCCCACGCGCCAGGGAATCCACAATGGCGCATAACGGTGAAGCGCGTCCGGGATGGGGTCGATCCGGACGGCGAGGTCTCGTCCTGGCTTCACGCGAACGCGACGGTGGGCGACGTACTGACCGTCTCGGCCCCGTTCGGAGAGCTCGTGTTGCCGCCCGGCGACGAAGCGCCGCTGCTCATCGCCTCGGCCGGAATCGGTGTGACGCCGATGATCGCGATGCTCGAACACCTGGTGAGCACGGGATCGTCGCGTCCGGTGACGGTGATCCACGCGGACCGGGCGCCTTCGGCTCACGCGCTTCGGGAAGAACAGGAACGGTGCGTGGCGGCGCTTCCGAACGCTCGACTGCTGACCTGGTACGAGGAGCCGCGGGAGTTCTCCGGGCAGAGCCGCACCGGTCGGGTGGATCTGTCCGACGTGGATCTGCCGAAGGGGCTGATCGCGTACCTTTGCGGTCCCTTGCCGTTCATGCGGGATCTTCGCGCGAACCTTCTCCTGCGCGGTGTCCCCGCGCGCGACATCCACTATGAGGTCTTCGGGCCCGATCTGTGGCTGGTGTAGGGCTTTCGAGTCTGACGCGGCTCACAATTGCGTCGACGNGGCCGAACGGCGANCCGTTCGGCCGCGTCGACGGTGGGATCGGACGCTCAGGCGTCCACTCGATCGGTTCCGGCACCCCGGATGCTCGCGGCGATGAGCAGTCCCGACGGAACGAGCCCCAGGACGAAGCCGCTCGCCGGGCCGATGAGCACGAGGCACAGACCGATCCAACCGAGCATCAACCATCCACAGTAGCTTGGTGGTCGCTGGCCGTTCCGGGCCATGTGGTTGATCAGGAGGCCGAGCAGGAGGAGGACGGCCGCGAAGCCTCCGGGTTGTGCCCAGAACGCGGCCATCGACTCGGCGTCCGCGGTGCGATCTCTGAGTGCGCCGGAGATCCACTGTGGCCAAAACGGGTTCATGGTGAAGACGACGTGCGTCACCGCGATCACGACCATGGCGATGCCCGCCGCCTTGTTGAGACCTGAGCCTGGTGCGGGGGAGGTGTTCATGACGCCATGTTCGTCCGATCGGTGCCCGTCGCCCTCCCCCTCACGAGGGAGTCGTGTCCCCCGGAGGAATGGAATGCGCGGCAGGAACATCCGCGCGCCCGTCACGGCGTCGAGTCCGATCTCGACCGTCCAGGTTGTCGGAAGTCGCCGTTCAACGCCTCGACGTCACTTGTAGAACCCCTCACGCAGGTTGATGCCGTGTTCGAGCCAGACCTTCAACGCGGCGAGCATGCCCGTCCAGCCTTGGCAGTTGCCGAAGGCGTTGCGGGCGCCCTCGGGGGTGGGCTTCCACGCGGACTCGGTGATGGTGACGAGCGTGCGGGTGTCGCCGTCGACCGGTTCGAACTCGAATGTGGTCGTCGTCGTGCCCGTCTCGCCGGTGGTCGCCTCGCCCTCCCAGCGGATCACGATCCGTTGCGGAGGCACGGCTTCGACGACGGTGACGGGGAAGGCTCCCGGGAAGTCGTGAAAGTCCCAGCTGACCTCGGCTCCCGCTTCGAGTCGCCCTCGGGCGCCGCCGGTGGTGAAGTACCGCGAGAGCTGCTCCGGGTCCGCGACGGCTTCGTACACCTCCGAACAGGGGCGCGAGACGTGGCCGGAGACGGTGAAGGTGAGTTCGGTGAGCGCAGTCGATTCATTCATGTGATAAGTTTACAACATGTCAATGCGGGAAGACGCGATTTCGGATGACGACCGCGTGTTCAAGGCCCTGGCCTCGTCAACACGGCGCCGCATGCTCGACGTCCTCAAGGAATCGTCCTGTACGACCGGCGAACTGTGCTCCCGCTTCGCCGAGCTCGACCGGACGACGGTGCTACAGCACCTGCGCGTCCTCGAAGGCGCCGCACTCGTCACCGGTCGGAAAGTGGGGCGTGAACGTCATCTCGCGCTCGCGCCGCTGCCGATCAAACGCATCCACGATCGCTGGATCGGCGAGTACGCCCGCGCTGCAGTCGAGTTCCTGGATCGCCTCGACCAAGGCTGAGCGAAGGCCGACTCGCGGACGTCGCCGATCTCGCCAAATGCCTGGTGACGCCGTGGTCGTCGGCGAGGATCGGGACACGACGTGGACACGCCCGCGCCGATCCGAACCGAGAGGAAGCAAGATGGACACGATTCCCGAACCGGTGGCGTCCTTCATCGACGCCGTCAACCGCCAGGACGAGAACGCGTTTCTCGACGCCTTCACCCCGGACGGCTTCGTCGACGACTGGGAACGGATATTCACCGGTCGCGCCGAGATCAAACGATGGAGCGACAAGGAGTTCATCGGTGCCAAGGGGACGTTGACGCCGGAGCGGGTCACCGAGAACTCCGACGGAGTGGTCGTCGTCGGCGATTGGCGGAGCAACCACGCGAACGGTCGGTCCCGCTTCGCGTTCCGGGTGGCCGACGACAAGATCGCGTCGATGACGATCCGGGAAGGGTGACGGCGGAGACTCACGTCGGCCGGTTTCGAGTCTCGCGTGACGGGACCGGCCGACGACCGCGGCCGACAGGGAGGCCCCTTCGGCATGGTCTCGCAGTGGTGCGGGCGTTCCCCCGAGTCACGTCGGACGACGTCGGAGCCTGGCCGCTCCTTCTCCGGCTCGCTGTGACACCACACATGCCGTCCGTTGCCCTACGCTGTATGTGGTCGCCGGGCGGGGATCGGTGACGGCCCATCGCAGCGCGCGAGAGGAGTGCCGTGAATTCCAGGCCCCGCACCAATCCACTGTGTCTTTCCGGTGAGCCGGTGCACGTCCGGCTGTCGGCGCGATCATCCACTCTGGCCGAGGACCTCGTATCGGGGTTCCGGGACGAGATCCCGATCTACCGGCAGTTGCCCGCCGAGGAACTCGCAGGTGACATCCTCGCGATCACGGCCCACAACCTGACCGTCGTCGCCCGGGTCTTCGAGTACCGCCGGACCCCGACCGTCGAGGAACTCGATCCGCTCCGCGAATCCGCGGCCCGACGGGCACAGGAAGGCGTTCCCCTGGAAGCCATCCTGACGGCGTACCACCTCGGTGCCCGGAGAGTCTTCGACGAGCTGTTCGCCGCCGCCGACGCCACCGACATCGCCGACGTCGTCGAGGCGAACCGGCTGATCCTGGCGTACACGCAGGCGGTCACGGCGGCCGTGTGCGACGCCTACCTCGCCGAACGGGAGAGCATGCTCGGTCAGGAACGGGACGCCGCGCACGCCGTCGTCCTCGCCCTGCTCAACGAGGAGTCTCCGATCGCGGCCGCGTCGCTGGCGGGAATTCGCCTCGCGAACCGATACCTCGTCCTGTCCCTGCGCACGGCGGCCCACCCCGATGAGAAGGGTACCGGCGCCGGCCCCCTCGTCGCGGGTCGTCGCAAGCGGCACCGCATCGAGGCGGAACTCGCGTCACGCACGGGAGAGCCCGTACTGTCGATGTTGGACGTCACCGGTGGCGTGGTGCTCGTCCCGGGGTCGGAGCCCATGACCTGGGAGCGCGCGCTCGAACTGTTCGCGGCGGTCTCACGGGCGGCCGACGTGGACGTGTGGGCGACTGCCGAGTGGGCGACCCCCGCCGGGGTCCCCGACGCCGCCCTCCTGACGGGCGAGTTGATGGAGGTCGTGGCGGCGTTCGACCGACCACCGGGCCTGTATCGCCTGTCGGACATGCTGCTCGAATACCAACTCACCCGGCCGAGTCCGGCTCGCGACGCGCTCGCCTGCCTCCTCGATCCACTCACCGACCACGACGAACTGTCCCGCACGCTGCACGTTCACCTCGCCGAAGGCCTCGACCGGCGCGCGACGGCCGCCCGGCTGCACGTCCACCCCAATACAGTCGACTATCGACTTCGCCGCATCGGCGGGCTGATCGGCGTCGATCCGACGGATCCGATGACGCTCTCCCGGATCGAGGCGGCGCTCGCGGCGCGTCGGATGGCGCGAACTCGGAACGACCGTCGGCATTCGAACCCTCGGACATGAGGTCGGGGTGGGCCCGTTCCGGCCCACCCCGACGTCGAGGGTCAGTCAAGTCATAGTGGACGGTCACGCGATCGTCGTGAGGACCGCCTGTGCGAAGTTCTCCATTCCGTTGCGGTTCGGGTGGAACGGCGTGGCGACCGAGCCGGGAATGTACGGCTCGACCCAGCGCTGGCTCGAGGACGCGCAGGCGTCATGGCCCTCGCTCGGCGTTTGCAGGTCGACGTATCCGGCCTGTTGCGCCGTCGCCGCCGCGCGCAGCATGTCGTTGAAGTAGGTCAGGGTGCCGCGAATGTAGTCGGCGTCGTCTCCGTACACCGGAACGCGCGGGTAGCAGCCGCCGTCGGGCAGGTAGGTCGCGTAGCCGACGAGGAAGACGCGGGCCTGTGGCGCACGCGCCCGGACGTCGGTGATCAGCTGTTCGATGCCGGGGCGCAGCTGGTCCGTGGCGGTCCGCCAGGTGTCGGTTCCGTTGTCGCCGTAGTCGTCGGCGCACGGGTCGCCGAAGGGATCGGGCAACAGGTTGAGGCAGTCCGTCGCGAGATCCAGCAGGTCGATGTCGTTGGCGCCGATGTGGAGGGTGACGAGCGTGGTGTCGGCGGTCAACGCATCGAGCTGCGGGGCGACGTCACCGGTTCGGGTCGATTGCGGCTGGTACATGTCGCCGGTGTCGGCTCCGGAGCAGGTGACGTCACGGAACTCGGCGACGCCGAGGGCGTCGGCGGTGTATCCGGCGTAGTTGTGATTCGAACGGGCGCAACCGATGTGCGTCTGTGTCGGGATGAGTGGTCCGGACGCGGCGGAGTCCCCGAGCGCGACGTACACCTCGCCGCTGGCGGCGGCCGGAGCGGAGGAGGTGGTGAGGGCGACGGCGGTGACGGCGAGGAGTGTGGCGGCGCCGCGCAGGGTGCGGGCGAGTCTGGAGGTCATGTTGTGATCCTTTGTGGGGTGTATGGGTGTCCTCAGTGTCGGAACGGTCCGGTCACCTCGTAGGTGATCCCGTCGGTGCCGGCCTTGTCGCCGCTGTGACCGCGCTGGGAGGAGAAGTAGAGGCGGGTTCCGTCGGGGGAGAACGCGGGGCCGGTGATCTCTGATTCGGACTGTCCGTCGAGACGGACTACCGGGGCGACCACTCCGTCGGTGGTGATGATGTTGATCTCCATGTCACCGCCGTCCTCGGCGACGTACAGATCGCCCGCGGTGGTGCCCGTGATGTTGTCGACGCCGTCGAGCGTGCCATTACCGTCGTAAATGGACACGAGTTTGTTGGTGACGGCGTTGTACGCCCAGACTCCGTGCTCGCCCTTGGCGGTGAAGTAGCAGACACCCGATGAGTAGTGGCAGCCTTCTCCGCCATCGAAGTGGAGCGCCTCGTCGACCTGATGGCGGGTCTGGGTCTCCAGGACGGCGGGTTCCGGGTCGGGGACCTCCTTCCAGTACACGGCGTCGATCGTTCCGCAGAGGACGTCGAGTCGGCCGTGGGAGAGATCGCCCCAGGCGGCGGGGGTGTAGCGGTAGAGGCAGCCGTCGTCCTCGTCCTCGGTCAGGTAGACGACGCGACGGTCCGGGTCGCACGCGGCGGCCTCGTGTTTGAATCTGCCCATCGCTCCGTGGGCGACGGCGTCGTTGAGGCCGTACGGGTCGGTCTCGTAGACGCGGCCGCGGAAGATCTCCTCACAGGACAGCCAGGTGTTCCACGGGGTCGCGCCACCGGCGCAGTTGAGGTTCGTGCCGTCGAGGATGCGATAGGCCGAGTTGATGGACGCGTCCGCGTTGAATCGGATGGCCGAGACTCCGCCGACCAGCGGGAGTTCCGAGTTGGACACGTACACCCAACCGGCGCCGTCGGCGAAGCACGCGCCTCCGTCCGGGGCGGCGTGCCAGGTGATACCGCCGACGGACTGGAGGGAGCGGGCGACGATCCGGGATGTGAAGCCCTGGGGGAGGGCGACACTGTTGCCGTCGACGGGGAGGAGTGGTCCGTATGGACTCGCGGTCGGACCGGCCTCGTCGGCGGCGGCCGCCTGCCAGAGCGAACCCGCCATGGCGACGGCTCCGGCGCCGGCGGTGAACGCGTGAATGAACTTTCGTCGATGCATATAGGTCTCCCATTGAGTGAGACTTGTCGATGTCTCATCATGGAAGACTCGTCGGCGACTGTAAACTGGATCGGCCATGAACCTCCTCCGTTCAGTTTGTGATCCGTCACAAACCATACGGACTCAATCCATAAGAGTCATTCGATCTTGCGGACGTCGCGTGTCCATGATGCAGGGACAGCGTGCCGCCCTGCCGCGAAGGGCACAGCGCCATACGGCCGCCGTCCTCAACATTCCCGCGACCTGCCGGGGGCAGGCGGTTCCGGCCGCGCGCCGCGCCACCGAGGCGACGACTCGCCGCACGAAGATCTCGGCGGGCTCCGTGGCGTCGGCGACGGACCGCTCGACGACCGTCACCGTCAGCAGCTCGGCCTGATCGAAGACTGCGGCGGCGCGCGCCAGGTCATCGCACCATTCGCCGTTCACCAGGCTGTGCACCGCGAGGATGCCCACCGCCGTCGTCAGTCGTTCCGCCGTGCGTCGCTGCCAGCGTCGATCGAGCGCGACCCGGACCCGGTCGCGGGGTGGGCTCGTTGTTAACGGCGGCGCCGAAGCCCGAGCGTCGGCGGCCTCGGCGGAACGGGGCGGTGTCGTCCAGGTCCGGGGAAGCCCGTCATCGTGGGGTTTCATGTCTCGATTGTCGTTGCGGAAACGCTTGTGGCCAACGCTATGTCGGTAATCCGTCATCAACTGATCGGAATCGGCGCCGCTCCGGCCCGCTCCAACTCCCTCTCGGCGGCGGCGAGGTTCCCGTTGGCGTGGAAGCGATGCGCTCGCCGAACGAGATGCAGTCGATGGCATTCGCTCCACGTGACGTGCATGTTCGGTGCGTCGTCGGTGTAGGCGTCGAAGTCGGGGCGGGGGCGGCGCCAATCGCCGTAGCCGTCGGACAGATAGTCCTCGTACTCATAGGGCACCGGAAGCTCCATGCCGTCCACTCGCGTGACTCCGATCGTGAAGGGATCGTTGTGCCAGCGGACGAACACCCCGTCATGCCACAGCCGTCCCGAATCCACATAGAACGGGAACACGTCGACCCGGCTCCCGCCGCGATGCAGCAGCCCCACCTTGTGGCTCAGCGGATTCCGACGCGGAGCGAACATCGGGTGGGTCGTGAACAGCTCGACGAGGCGTTCCCGGTCCCAGTCGGACTCGAACACGCCCACGTCGATCGTGTCGTCGCCGTCGAGTGGACGACCGTCCCGAATCAGCCCCAACGCGGTTCCCGCCGCGAAGAAGTACGGCTGTCCGGTGAGCGCCTCGGCCAGGTCCCTGATCGCGGCCCACGCGGCTCGGCGTCCCGTCCTCGTCGTCGTGTCGGCCGCATCCGAGCTCGCGTCGTCGGTCGCGGTGGCCGCGATCGCCCGCAGGTACAGAGTGGTCGCCGCCCCCGTCATTCCCGCCCGTTGTGCCGCCGCCGCCAGCGGTCGAACCGCCGTGACCAGTCGCGCGTCGTCGTCGATCGCGGCGTGCCACGAGTGCCACAGGCGTTCGTACTGGCGCGGCGTGGAGCATTCTCGGCACGCGGCCCACAGCACGTCCGCGCTCAGCGGGAACCTGGCGACCGCGTCGACCGCGTCGTCGTCGGCCCGCGTGGCGTCGTCGACGTCGTAACCCAGCCGGACCGCCAGCGCGGTGGCCATGGCGTGTGAGGGCGTGACCAGCTGTGCCCGGCGTGCGTCGTCGAGCGCCTCGGCGTAACGGCCCTGGAAGGTTCGCAGGCGCGCCCGCGTCGACACGACCGCGGCGAGCTCCGGGAAACGACGTTCGAGTGTCCATAGTAGTTCTTCGGCCGCCTTGTCGTTGCCGCCGCGAACCGCCCCCTCGACCGCCATCATCGCCGTGGCCGCGTCCCGAGTGGGAATGTGACCGTCGGCCACACGGCTCAGCGCGTCCCAGGCCCCGACCTCGTACAGATGGTGGATCTTCGCGTGCGTTCGTGGCCCGCCCGGAGGGAGGATCCGATACAGCGGGAAGGCACGCGACGAGGTCATGAACCTCGTTCGCGACGCCTGCGAACGCATCTCGGCCACCCCCGTGGTTCGATCCCGTTGCCCCGTCGTGAGCGTACGAGAGACGACGCCTGTCCGGCCCGTCGACGGGAAACCAACGCAACGCGGGGGGCGTGCCGAGGTTCGGACTCCCGCGGGGCAGCGCACACGAAGAGGCGGGCGCGGTTCGTCACCGCGCCCGCCTCTCATGGTTCGTCAGTCGAGCGAACCGCCGGTCATTGCGGCGGACAACCGCATGTGCTTGGTGGCCTCGTCCTCGCGGGACAACCGCTGGAGAGTCCGGCCGAGCATGAGGTGGGCGTACGCCTCTGCGGGGTTCTGCTCCAGGATGATCCGCAGTTGCTCCTCGGCCTTTCCGAGCGCCGCGCTGTGGTAGTAGGACCGCGCCAACAGCATCCGGGCACCCAGGTTCTCGGGTGCGTCCTCGACCACCTCGGCGAACCAGCGCGCCGCCGTGATGAAGTCGCGGGCCTCGAAGAACTCCTTGCCTCGGGCATACCGCATCGCCGTGTCCACGTCGTGTCCTTTCCCTTTCGTTCTGAGGCGCCAACGATAAGACCGCCACGACTATTCCGCGAACGAATTGACGGACTTCTACGAGTGGTCAGGCCTCGCGGATCAGGCAGGTGATCCGTCCGGTGCACACACGCTTGTCGGCGTCGTCGGTGATGACGATCTCGTAGGTCGCCGTGGACCGGCCGCGATGGACCGGGGTGGCCACGCCCGTGACGGTTCCCGATTTCGCGCCCCGGTGATGGGTGACGTTCAGGTCCACGCCGACGGCGATCCGCTTCGGTCCGCCGTGCAGCATCGCGCCGATCGACCCGAGCGTCTCCGCCAGCACCGCGGACGCCCCACCGTGAAGCAGGCCGTACGGTTGCGTGTTGCCGTCGACCGGCATCGTGCCGACGACGCGCTCCGGCGACGCGTAGGTGATCTCGATGCCCATCCGTACACCGAGATTGCCCGCCGAGAACAGGCCGACGAGGTCGATGCCGAGTTCGTTGAACTCCTCGACGATCTCGGCGGGGAAGACGTCGCTCGCTGACGTGCTCATGAAAGGCACTCCTGGGGTAGTTGATGTCGGCACGGCCACCTTCTTAGCAGGAGGCTCGACCGAAACCCTAACTGACTGGCGGGTAACCACCCTGAGCAGGAAGAATGTCGAGGGAAGCTAGCTATACATCATGTGTATACACGTCATGTATAGTCGTCGCATGTCCATCGCGCACACCTTCCTGGGGTTGCTCGAGCAGCAACCCCGCCACGGATACGACCTCAAACGCGTCTACGACCACCAGTTCGGCAGCGGCCGTCCCATCCACTACGGCCAGGTCTACGCGACCCTGTCTCGGCTGCTGAAGAACGGCCTCGTCGACGTCGAAGGCGTCGAATCCGGCGACGGCCCGGAGCGCAAGCGCTACGCGATCACCGACGCGGGCGTCAGCGACGTCCAGTCGTGGCTGTCCTCGCCGGAGAAGCCGGAGCCCTACCTCCAGAGCACCCTCTACACCAAGGTCGTGCTCGCCTTGCTGACCGACCGTTCCGCCGAGGGCATCCTCGACTCCCAACGATCGGAACACCTGCGACTCATGCGCGAGCTCACCGCGCGCAAGAAGACCGGCGACATCGCCGACCAGCTCATCTGCGACCACGCGCTCTTTCACCTGGAAGCCGACCTGAGGTGGCTCGAACTCACCTCGGCCCGGCTCGACAAACTCGCCTCGGAGGTGACGTCATGACCGAACCGCTCCTGACCGCCACAGCACTGCGCAAGACCTTCGGCCCGACCATCGCGCTCGACGACGCGGAGTTCGCGATCGCCCCGGGCGAGGTCGTCGCCATCATGGGCCCCTCCGGTTCGGGTAAGTCCACTTTGCTGCACTGCCTCGCCGGAATCGTCAAGCCCGACGCCGGCAGCGTCACCTACGCCGGCGCCGAGTTGTCGTCCATGTCGGACACTGCCCGCAGTCAACTGCGCCGCTCCGAGTTCGGGTTCGTGTTCCAGTTCGGTCAGTTGGTCCCCGAACTCACGTGCCGCGAGAACGTCGCCCTCCCACTGCGCATGAACGGGTGGAAGGGCAAGGCCGCCAACGCGAAGGCCGACGAATGGCTGGAACGCCTCGGCGTCGGCGACACCATGGCCAAGCGGCCAGGTCGCATTTCCGGAGGTCAGGGCCAGCGCGTGGCCGTCGCGCGCGCGCTCGTCACCGAACCGAAGGTCCTGTTCGCCGACGAACCCACCGGCGCGCTCGATTCGCTGCACGGCGAACAGGTCATGACCTTGCTGACCGATGCGGCCCGCAGCTCGCGCGCCGCCGTCGTCCTGGTCACCCACGAGGCGCGCGTCGCCGCCTACTCGGATCGCGAAGTCGTCGTCCGTGACGGCAAGACCCGCAGCATGGAGCCCGTCCTGTGAAGAAACAGAACCGGTTGATCCCCGACCTGTTGACCGGCTTGCGTTTTGGTGTCTCCGGCGGGGGCGAGGGCGTCATGCGGGCGGTCCTCACGACCTTCGGGATCGGACTGGCCGTTGCCCTGCTGCTGCTCGTCGCCTCACTCCCGAACATGGCCGCCGCACGATCCGAGCGCATCTCCTCCAACGCCACGCCGTTCGTCGACCAGAGCGTCGAACGTTCGTCGGGGTCGTTCCTCCTCGTCGGGGAGTGGGAGGACTTCCGAGAATCCTCGGTGGCCGGTTATATCGTCCAGGCCGACGGGCCTG
Organism: Stackebrandtia soli; assembly: GCF_965137155.1. NCBI lineage: Bacteria > Bacillati > Actinomycetota > Actinomycetes > Glycomycetales > Glycomycetaceae > Stackebrandtia > Stackebrandtia soli. Next base: position 193,952 of record NZ_CBCRZX010000001.1, on the reverse strand, counting down.
ACGCTCTGGCTCCGAACGGGATGGCCGCCTTCCCGAAGCCGGGCGAACTGTTCGTGTCGCAGGCCCTCTACGAACTCATGAACTCGCCCGACTACGCGTTGCTTCAACCCCGGTTGAAGTTCACAGTGGACGACATCACGGGCGTCATCGGTCAGGAAGGGGTCAACGGTCCCGCCGACTTCAAGTACTACCTCGGTTCGGATGAGCTGACCGAGGAGACCGCGATCCGGTTGAACTCCTTCGGCGAGGAAGCAACGGAAGGCGACGGCTGGCCCGCGATCCTCGTCGCCCTCGCCATCGTCGCCTGCGCGGTGCTGCTCCTGCCCGTCGTCCTGTTCGTCGCCGTCGCCGCGCGCTTCGGAGGGGAGCGGCGAGACCGGAGGCTCGCCGCGTTGCGTCTGATCGGCGCGGATTCGCGGATGGTGCACCGCATCGCGGCGGGCGAGTCGCTGCTGGGAGCCATCGGCGGTCTCGTGGTCGGCGCGGCGATGTTCCTCATCGGACGACCCGTGGTGAGTTCGATTTCCATCTCCGAGTTCAGCTTCTACGCGAGCGACATCGTTCCCTCACCCGTGCTGACGCTCCTCATCGTCGCGGCGGTCCTCTGCACGGCCGTCGGCGTCACGATGCTCGCGCTTCGTTCGGTGTCGATCGAACCTCTGGGCGTCGTTCGCAATGCCGAGGCTCGGCCCCGGCGCCTGTGGTGGCGGTTGATCCCGGTCGGACTGGGGCTGGTCGCGCTCGTCTCCATGGTCAACGGCGGCTTCGCAGCCGGTTCGAGCGAAGTCCTGTTCGCGGGCGGCACGATCATGTTCCTGCTCGGTGTGGCGGCGATCCTGCCGTGGCTGATCGAGGCGCTCGTCATGCGTATGCGGGGCGGGAGCGTCTCCTGGCAGTTGGGCGTTCGTCGGCTTCAACTGTCGGCGGGCGGGACGGGACGGGTCATCAACGGCGTCGCGGTGGCCGTCGCGGGTGGCATCGCGCTGCAGATGCTCTTCACCCCGGCGCAGCGTTCGTTCGTCACCGAGGTCGGTACCGAGAACAGCCCGGAGGTGTCCGTGATGTCGGCCTTGGACCCGACCAGCCCGGCCGAGCACGACGCGGTGCTGGAACGGCTGGCGAACGTCGACGGGGTCGAGGTCATCGGCGACTACGGCGTCGTCACCATCGGGCCGGCCGGAGTGTCGGAGGGGACCTACGCGGAGCAATCCGTCGTCGCGCTGATCGCGGACTGTTCGGTCCTGGTCAACGCCGGTCAACCCGTCGGGGACTGCGTGGACGGTGACGTCGTGTCGGTGACGAATCCGGGAGTGCCCATGCCCGTGGAAGCCGGAGCGGAGCTGGAGTTCCAGACTCGCAGCGGTATCGAGGAGTCGATGGCCGTGCCGTGGACGGCTCCCGACAGTGTTCGCACGGTCGAGCAGTCGACCACGTACAACGGATCGTTCTGGGGCTTCGTGCTCATCACGCCGGGCGCCGTGGAGGGCATGGACCTTCCCGTGGAGAGCTACGTCATCGACCTGAAACACGACGAGAGGGCCGACGTCCTCGAACACATCCGGAACGCCGCCGTGGGTTCGTGGGATGTGACCATCTACCCCTCCGACCGCAGCGACGACCGCTTCACCTCGCTGCGAACCGCGATCCTGGCGGGCGTCATCGGCACGATGATCCTCATCGGTCTGAGTCTGCTCGTCAGCACCTTGGAGCAGTTGCAGGATCGCCGCCGCCTCATGTCGGTGCTCGTCGCATTCGGAACCCGCCGGCGGTCGCTGTGCCTGTCGGTGCTGTGGCAGACCTTCATCCCCGTGGCCATCGGCCTGGTAATGGCGCTCGGTGCCGGGATCGGGCTGGGCGCCCTGCTGACTCGGACGGTCGGCGAATCGGTGACGATCGCCTGGGGCGACATCGGAATGGTCGTCGCCTCGGGCGTGGTCATGGTCCTCGTCGTCACGGCGTTGAGCATGCCCGCGCTGTGGCGGATGATGCGCCCGTCCGGTCTGCGGACCGAGTGATCCGAGACGTGGCCCCGGCGGTGTGCCGGGGCCACGTCGTGTCTCACTCGGGTCGCTCGGCGAGCCCCGAGCAGTCCGTCGCCCGCCTCAGCTCCTCGCGGACCCGGCGCTCCTCTTCTCCGGTGGCGGGTATCGGCCGCCCCGTGCCGTCGATGACGGCCGGGACGAAGTTCGCGTCCGTCAACCTTCCGTCGGTGATGGTCAGCTCGACGACGCCCGTGTCGTTGCTGTACGCGTCGTCCCACCACCACACGAAGTTCCCGAGGCCGTACGCCACGAAGGTGTCGTCCAGGTAGCCCTGGCCCTGCAGCAGGTGCGCGTGGGCGCCGATGACGGCGTCCGCTCCGGCCGCCGCGAAGCGCTCGGCCCAGTCGCGCTGTTCGTCGTTCGGGCATTCCTGCCCCTCGGTTCCCCAGTGCGGCAACACGATGACGACGTCGGCGCGGTCCGCCGCGTCCTCGACGGCGCGTTCCAGTCGCTCGCCGTGCGCCAGGTGCGCGACGCCGGGGCGATCGGCTTCGGCCATCCACGAGTCGGTCAGTTCCCACACTCCCGAGGCCGCGACGTAGGCGATCGTCGTCCCACCTATGTCCACATAGTATGGGGCGAGCGCGTCGTCGACGTCCTCACCGGCGCCGACGACGGCGACTCCGGCGTCGGCCGCGTACCGCAGGGTGTCATCGAGTCCGGTTTGTCCGTAGTCGAGCACATGATTGTTCGCGAGGGACACGAGGTCGACACCGGCGGCGCTCACCGCGTCGAAGGCCGAGGCGGGGGCACGGAAGTGGAACTGTTTCGGCTCGGGTCGGCCGCCCGTCGTCACGGCCGTCTCCAGGTTGACGACGGCGTGGTCCGCGTCGCGGAACACTTTCGCCATCGGCCCGAACGCCGTGTCCGGATCGGTCAACAGTTTTGCGGTGCGTTCGGTGAAATGGACGTCCCCCGCGATCGCGATCGTCAGGTTATCGGCATCCGGTGACGTCGTGGGCGTTGCTTTCGGTTCGTCCTCCGTCACCGGCGGCGGCGAGGTCCCGCAGGCGGCGGACAGGAGCGNGGGGGCGAGCGTCACGCTCNCCNCCNCGCCCCGAGCTCGTCGACTCCGATGGACTCGCCGAGCGGATCGCGCCGTCACCGCATCGGGGGGCCGGATGGCCTCCGGCGGCTGCCGTCGATGGGCGGCGCGGGTGTCCCGGCCGGCTTGTCCCGCTCGCTACGGGTCCTGATCGGACGGTGCTGAACGTGATCAATCATCGGTCTCCCCCAAAATCGTTTCACTGGTGATGGACGCACCGGACAGTGCGGCCTCCGGTCGTGACGCGACCGCGAAACGTACGTCTGCTGGTGAGTGAGTTACCGGTAGGGGTCGGTCGGGCGCCCACGTGGGCGCGATCGCCCGCAGGAAGCAGCGGCGCAGGATGGTCGAAGCCCCGGCGACCGCCAGGTGCACGCCGAGCATCGCTCCCGCGCACCCGCCCCGGCCCGCGCCGAACGGCAGGATCGTCCAATCCGCGTCGAGGCTGCCGTCGAGCCACTGGTGTGGCGCGAATCGGTTCGCGTAGCTGCCGCCGCGTCGGGACCGGGCCTGGTACCGCAGGTCCACGACGAGATTCGTCCCCGGTTCGACCGGCACCGACTCCCAGCTGACCGGTCGCGTCGTCACTCGGCTGACGGTCGGTACCGACGGCCACAGCCGTGCGGCCTCGGTGATCGCCGCCTGAAGGTAGGGCTGGGCCGCGATCGCCTCGGGAGTGGCCGCGCCGTGGTGCCGTTCGGCGTCGGCGAGTTCCTCCATGACCCGCGCGAAGTCGCGCGGGTGGGTCGCCAGCAGCGCCAGCGCGTGCGCGGCGATGGGCGCGACGTACGACGTCGACAGCAGCCAGTACGGGACCTGGTCGAGGAGGTCGCCGTCGGAAGGGCCGTCGGCTATCCGGCCGAGCAGGCTCGACGGGTGCGGGTCGTCCGCGTAGCGCGCGATGCGTTCGTCGAGTTCGGACTTCCACTGTTCGGCGCGGCGTCGGCCGTGCCGATTCGGGCGACGACTGAGTCGCGTGACGAGTGCCGTGACGGTGAGGTCGTCGCGGGCGGCGTCGCCGAGGACGCAGCGGCGGCCGGCGCGATCGAAGGCGCTTCGCAGGTCGCTCCATTGCAGGATGCCGGTGCGCACGGGGCCGTCGAGCATCGCGTCGATCTCGTCCGCGGCCGTCGCGGCGAACCGCCCCGCCATCGCCGAACCGGGATTCTTCGTGTCGAGCATCGACTCGGTGGCGTCGCGGCGCAGCATGCGAGTGCGGTCCCGGGCCAGCGTGACCAGGCCGGGCGCCAAGGCCGCGTAGGCGGTCCGGTTGCGATCGGTGTCGGGGGAGTAGAGGATGTCGGACCCGCCGAGCACGCGCCGCACATAGCGCGGCGAGAGGAGCAGCAGCGACCGTCCGGCCCAGACCGGCAGTCCGAGGTTGCGGTCGCGGACCCGATCGAGCAGGTCGACGAGGTGTCGGTCGACGTCGAGTCGGCAGAGAACGGCCTCGAGGACGGGGCGGGGGATCGGTGCGGTCCGGGCGTACGCCGGCAGCGTCGCCATGAGTAGGTATTGAGCCCTTTCGATTACGGACAACGTAGGGAAACGCATTCCGATCACCCGCCTTTGCTCGCGGACGGCGCCCCGTCGCTGCTCATTGTGACGGTGGACGCACCCGAGGGTGGCGTTTTCGGATGATCGTGGCCGCGAGCGGCGCCCCTGCGTATCGGTGAGGACTCTTTGTGAAACCGTGGTGCCTCGTGGTGTTGCCGAGGCGACCGAGAATCTCGGCCGCGTCGATTCCGGCCACACCATGAATCGGTGTGGTAGGTGACACCATCGGTCGGCATTGTGGGAAACCGCCGAAATACGGAACAGTAACGTAGGAAAACTGACACGAAAGCGACGAGGAGGTCGCATATGACCACTTTGGTGGACGTTCCGCGCGGACTTGCGGGCGTCGTTGTCACTGAGACCCAGATCGGTGACGTACGTGGAGAAGAAGGCTTCTACCACTACCGGCAGTACTCGGCGATCGATCTCGCCGAAAAGAAGTCCTTTGAGGACGTATGGTACTTGATGTTTCACGGCGAATTGCCGACGGCGGATCAGCGCCGTGAATTCGCCGAGCGGGTGGCGCCCCTGCGTCACCTGACGCCCGAACTGGCGGACTTGCTTCCGCGCTTGGCCGCGTGTAAGCCGCTCGACGGCATGCGCACCGCTTTGTCCTTCGCCGCTGCCCAGCGTGGAATGCAACCACTGTTGGACATCGACGAGGAACAACGCGCCGCCGACGTTCTGTACGCCTGTGCGATCGTCCCGACGATCCTCACGTCCCTGTACCGGCTGAGTCAGGGCAAGGAGCCCGTGGCGCCGCGCGACGACCTGTCGTACGCGTCGAACTACCTGTACATGCTCACCGGCGAAGTGCCGACGAGCGAGCACGCCGACGCCATCGAGAAGTATCTGATCTCGACGGTGGACCACGGGTTCAACAACTCGACGTTCACCGCCCGCGTCATCGCCTCCACCGGAGCCGACGCGGGCGCCTGCCTCGTCGGCGCCATCGGTTCCCTCTCGGGCCCGCTGCACGGCGGAGCTCCCAGCCGCGCGCTCGCGGCCCTCGAGGAGATCGGCACCCCGGACAAGATCGACGCCTGGGTGCGCGGCCGCGTCGAGGCCGGTGACCGCATCATGGGCTTCGGTCACGCGGTCTACCGCACCGACGACCCCCGGTCGCTCATGCTCCGCGACGTCGCGACGAGCCTCGGTGGGGACCTCGTCGAGTTCGCCAAGCAGGTCGAGCGCAAGGTCGTCGACATCCTCGCCGAACTCAAGCCGGGCCGCAAGCTCTACACCAATGTGGAGTTCTACGCGGGAGTCGTCATGGAGCAGTGCGGCGTGCCGCGCGACATGTTCACTCCGACCTTCGCCGCGAGCCGCGTCGTCGGTTGGAGCGCCAACGTCCTGGAGCAGGCCCGCGACTCCAAGATCATCCGCCCGCGTGCCCGCTACAACGGACAGCCCGCCCCTCAGCCCGTCGACTAGGGCGAGTGCGGGAACCCGCGGGTTCCGGACACGCCCCCAGCTTGTGTCGTCCACTCGATCGGGCGCGTTCGACCCGGCGTCCCACGGGAGCCGAGGCGACCGTGGACACGGCGTTCGCGGTGGCCGATCCGAGTGAGACGCGCGATTGCACTGCCCGGGACTTCGTCGCCGGTGCCCACCTGGGCGCCGGCGACGTCAACGTCCGGGCGGGTGAGACGGCGCCCACCCCGTCCAGCTCCCGAACCTCGGCTGAAGACGCGTTAGGGTCGCCCCATGCGTGATCTTCAACTGACCGGCGACGGCTTCTCCATCGAAGACGTTGTCGACGTGGCGCACCGTCGCGCCCGCGTATCCCTCGCCCCCGACCTCGGCGCACGGATGGCCGACGCGCGTCGGGTCGTCACCGACGCCGTGAGCCGAAAGGACGTCGTCTACGGCGTCACGACCGGCTTCGGCGCGCTCGCCGACACCACCATCGGCTCCGATGATCTCGCCAAGCTCCAAGTAGGACTCCTGCGCTCGCACGCCGCCGGCGTCGGCGAACCGTTGGCCGCCCCCGTCGTCCGCGCGCTTCTGTTGCTGCGCGCCCGGACCCTCTCCGCCGGTTACTCCGGCGTCCGCCTCGACCTGCCCGCCATGTTCCTGTCCCTACTGGAGCATGATCTGCTGCCTGTCATCCCCTGCAAGGGTTCCGTCGGAGCGTCCGGAGACCTCGCACAGCTCGCCCACCTCGCCCTGCCGCTCATCGGTGAAGGACGCCTGCGCGCACCCGGCGGGGACCCGGCGGGACGCCCCGCCGCCGAGGTCCTCAGCGAATACGGCCTCACGCCCATCGAACTGGAGCCGAAGGAGGGCCTGTCCCTCATCAACGGAACCGAACCGATGCAGGCGATGCTCGCGCTCGCCATCGTCGAGGCCGAGGCACTCTGCCGCGCCGCCGACGTCGCGTGCGCCGTCAGCGTCGAGGCGCTCTTCGGGACCGACCGGGCATACGACGCCCGCGTCCAGGTCATCCGGCCGCACCCGGGCCAGCTCGACTCCGCCGCGAACCTGCGCGCCCTCCTCGCCGGCAGCCCGCTCCTGGCCAGCCACCGCGACTCCGACCACGCCGTTCAGGACTCCTACGCGCTCCGCTGCGCCCCCCAGGTCCATGGCAGCGCTCGCGACCTCATCGCGCACTGCCGCCGCGTCCTGACGATCGAACTGTCGTCGATCGTCGACAACCCGGTCGTCGTCGCGGCCGTCGACGGTGACGGTTTCGAGGTCATGAGCACCGGAAACTTCCACGGGCAACCGATCGCCTTCGCCGCCGACGCGCTCGCCATGGCCGTCGCGGAGCTCGCCAGCATCTCCGAACGTCGCGTCTACCGGATGCTCGACCCGGCGACGTCGCGCGGCCTGCCGCCCTTCCTGGCTCCCGACGCCGGAACGAACTCCGGCTTCATGCTCGCCCAGTACACGGCGGCCAGCGTCGTCAGCGAGAACAAGGTCCTGTGCCACCCGGCGAGCGTCGACTCGATCGTGACCTCAGGGAATCAGGAGGACCACGTGTCGATGGGGTGGCACGCCGTCCGCAAAGCGCACGAAGTCCTGGACAACGTGCGCACCGTCCTCGCCATCGAGGTGCTCTGCGCGGCTCAGGGCCTCGACCTGCGCGCTTCGGTCGCGGGACCCGGACCGGCGACGGACGCCGTGTTCGCGAGGGTCCGTCGCGACGTCGCGCCGATGATGGTCGACCGCGAGATGGCCCCCCAGATCGAGGCCGTCCGCGACATGCTCGACGACCTCGTCGCGGAGGCCGCGGCAGTCATCGGCTCGCTCGCCTGACCGTCGGGTCCGGGAAGCCTCGAACATGCGAAGGGNNGACGGTCAGG